>DASQHH010000730.1:0-4005 GCA_035632195.1 Vicinamibacterales bacterium | reverse complement strand
CCGCGGCGTCTCCGTCATCTTCGATCCGGTCGGAGCCGCGACCTACGACACCAATCTTCGGTTTCTGGCGCCTCGTGGATGTCTGATCAATTACGGGCAGCTGTCGGGGGCGCTGCCTTCAGTTGATCTCTCAGGCTTGATGGACGCGGGATCCGTGTTCGTGACGAAGTACGGACCGCGAGCCGGCCTCGTGGGTCGCCAACAGGTTGGCGCGTTCGTTTCAGAAGCGCTGACGCTCGCCACGAAGCGAAGACTGACTCCTGTCGTCGCCGGACGCTTCACGCTGGATCGCAGCGTCGACGCGTACCGGGCGCTCGACGCGAACCCCCGCGGCAAGATCCTCGTCATCCCGCACGTGCGAGAGGTCTAGTCTTTCGGTTCTCGTCCGAACGCGCCCGCGACCATTTTCGGAGCGTCCCGCTCTTTCTGCGCGATGGCGCGGCTGGCGGCCTTGTGCGATGTCTGGAGGTCCGGGATGTCCTCCTCGTCTGGCGGCTCGATTTCGACGGCGGCGGCGAGCAGTTCGATCGCAGACTGATGTGATTCGACCCGGCGGCTCAGCTCGGCGAGCTCAGCCTCCTTGAGCTGCCGGCTTCCCGCCATGACATCAGGCTGGAGGCCGACGAGCTCGTCCCACGTGCGACGCGCCTCGGCGAAGGTATCGAGCAGCATGCGATGGTCAGCCATAGGTCTCCCTTTCCTAGCGATGTGCAAATCGGAGACCGGGCTATGCTGGACCGCCATGTTCGTCATCGAATTGATCTACAGGGCGCCGCTTGCGGAGATTGACGCGCACATGCGCGCGCACATGAAGTTCCTGAACAAGTACTACGCGGCGGGCAACTTCCTGGTGTCCGGACGGAAGATCCCGCGCGACGGCGGCATCATTCTCGCTGTCGCCGAGAGCCGGCCGCGCATCGAGGAGATCATCAAGGAAGACCCGTTCTGCGCGCGAGGCCTGGCCGAGTGGCGCGTGATCGAATTCCGCGCCAGCCAGCACGCGGACGACATCCAGTCGCGCGTCGCGCCTTATCTACAGTGACGAGCTGCCCCGGTTCCGTCAGCACCTGTCTGACACGTGTCTGAGGCACCTCTGAGGTGACTCTGAGGTGTCTGACACGTGTCAAACACCTCTGAGACGCCTCAGACCCCGATTCCGGTCAGCGCAGGACGATGCGGTTTTCCGGCAGTCCCCACTTCGGGTGGCGCGCATGCCAGGTCGCGAGGCGCCACGCGACGAACGATCCGGCTGCGGCGCCGACGAGGAGGAACCAGAGCACCGCCGGGAGGCCGAGCAGCACCACGAGCAGGCTGCCGATCATGAAGATCAGGCCGCCGACGTTGCCCGGGACTTCCATGTTCGAGAAGTTGATCTGCGGCGAACGCCACGCCCGCTCGCGCGGCGCCGTCAGGCCGGACGGATGCCGCTCGTGCCAGGCGTGGATGACGATGGCGCACAGCACCGCGGCGACGAGAATGACGAACGAGATCCCGAGGAACAGCCGGTTGACGGCGAGGAACGCGACGATGACGGCGATAGTTCCCAGATTGCCCGTGCGCCGGGGTGCGGCAGGTGCGTCGTCTCCGCTCGGGCCGGCGACCGCGGGCACAGGCGCGATTGCAGCGAACGGGGCGGCGAGCGTCACGCGCCAGAAGGCGGCGTAGCCGCGCCACCGCGCGCGGAGCTGGCGGCGGCGGTTCTCGCCCGCGGCCGCGAACTCGGCCTGGAGGTCCGCGATGGTCGGCTCGACGACCGCGGCAATGAATTCGTCGCTGAAAAGCAGCGGAGCGATCCTGCGAAGAGTGGTTCCAGGAGTCATCCCTCCACCTCCACTTCACGGGTAAACGCGGTCCAGGCGCCCAGCATACGCTGGCCAAGGGCGGTCGGACGATATCTCCGGCGGGGCAGTCCGATGGCGCCGGCAGGCAGCGGCTCCTGGGTCGACTCGACGAAGCCCTTCGCCTCCATCCGGCCCAGCGTCACGTAGACGGTGCCGCGCTTGAGCGCGCCGGAAGCGCGATCGACCAGCTCCAGGCCGTACAACGGGCCGTTCTCGAGGAGGAGCTCCAGGATGAGCTGTTCCTTTCGCGGGAGAGCGCCGAATCCGGCCGGCGACATGACCACATCTTACACGAAGTAAGACCGATAAACAAATGCTGCATATCGTTCTTCACGCAGCGTGCCTTACGGGCCTGATTTCGCGCCCTGTAGAATGCGCGGCGTATGCACGACATGGTGAGGGCGTCCCTTGCCCTGCTCTGTGCGGCCGCCGTCTCGGCGCTCTGCCTCACCGCGCAAACCGTCAATCTGCCCGCGCGGCCGAACATCGTCTTGATCGCCCTGGACGATGTGGGGTTCTCCGATCTGGGCGCGTTCGGATCCGAGATTTCGACGCCGCACATCGACGCGCTCGCGAAGCGCGGACTGCGGTACGTCCGGTTCGACACGAACGCGATCTGTTCGGCGACGCGCGCATCGCTGCTCACGGGTCGGAATGCCCAGACAGTCCGGATGACGGCGCTGGCGTCTACACTCGACGCGCCGGATGCGAACGACACGAGCGCGTACAAGGGCGAAATACCGCGGGACGTGGAATTTCTGCCCGAGGCCCTGCGCCGCGCGGGCTACGCGACCTTCGCCGTCGGCAAGTGGCACCTGAGCCCGAATTACGAGACGGGGCAGCCGGGCGACAACGCTTCGTTTCCGCTCCAGCGCGGATTCGATTCGTTCTACGGCTTCAAGATGGGATGGACGGACCAGTATCGTCCCGACCTCATCGACGGCAATGCCGCGGTCGCGAGACCGGACCGCCCGGATTACCAGCTCTCCGCGGACCTGATCGATCACGCCATCGACTCGATGAGAAACAGCCGGCGCAGAGCGCCGGAGCGGCCGTTCTTCCTGTACGTCGCCATGCCGGTCGCGCACACGCCGACGCAGGTGTCGAGCCCGTATATCGATCGCTACGCGCCGGTGTACGAGAAAGGCTGGGACCGCATCCGCGCCGAGCGTTTCGCCCGCCAGCAGTCCATGGGCATCGTCCGCCCGGGCGCTGTGCTGACGCTGCGCGAGAACGGCGACCCGGCGTGGGACTCGCTGACCGCGCAGCAGCGCCGCATCGACGCCCGGTTCATGGCGGCGTATGCGGGATACCTGCAGTACGGCGACGAGCAGATCGGCAGGCTGCTCGACGCGCTAAGCACGGACGGCATCGAGCAGAACACGATCGTCGTGCTCCTCAGCGACAACGGACCGGCGAGCGAAACGAAGACCGGCGGCTTCCGCGTGCCCTACGGCGACCGGACGACGATGCAGGAGATGGACGAGCACCTGGCCGAACTCGGCGGACCGACGACGCAGCCGCTGTATCAGCGGCCGTGGGCGTACGCCGGCGCGACGCCGCTGCGCCGCTACAAACTGTGGCCGTACCTGGGCGGCATCCGGACGCCGCTCGTCATCGCATGGCCCGGCCGCGTGGCCGACCCGGGAGCGATCCGGTCCCAGTACGTGCACGTCAGCGATATCGCGCCGACGCTGCTCGATGCTGCCGGCGCCTCGTTCCGCGACGGCGTCCCTGGTCGCTCGATTGTGTCCACGGTCCGCTCCGCGAAAGCCGAGACCCCGCACTCTCTTCAGTTCTTCGAGCTCTGGGGCAACCGCGCGATCACGTCCGGTCGCTGGCGCGCGGTAAGCGTTCACGAGGCCGGGACGGATTTCAGCCGCGACCTCTGGCAGCTGTTCGACGTCGAAGCCGATCCGACGGAGTCCCGGGATCTCGCGGCGGCGAATCCCGCGAAGCTGTCGGAACTGCAGCGGCTCTGGCAGCAGGAAGCGGCGAAGTACGGCGACCTCCCGCTGCGCGAGGCGCCGGCAGCATCGAGCAGCGTCGGCGCGATATCGCTGACGTGCACGTACTGGGACCGCATCGCTCCCGGGTCGGCCACGCGGCCGGGCCATGCGATGACGAGCGGCGTCCGGATGCCGCCCAGGTACGGCCACAGTTT
>DASQHH010000729.1:0-5060 GCA_035632195.1 Vicinamibacterales bacterium | reverse complement strand
ATGAAATCGTCGGCGTTCAATCTTCGTGTGCCCCTCCCACAGCGGGATGAGGTGTTCCTCATGAACACCCTCACCGATGCGCAGATCGTCGTGTCGAGCGACGTCGTAGCGCTGCTGGATCGGGCGGACGACGACGAGTTCAAACCCGGTTCGCAGGAAGAACGCGATGCCGTCGACGTCCTGTGGGAGAACGGATTCCTCGTCGAAAGCCGGGAAGCCGACCGCTTGCGCCTCGAGCAACACCTGACGGCCGTCAAGAGCGATGCGACTGAGCTGAACGTCACGGTCCTCACCACGCTGCAGTGCAATTTCGCCTGCGACTACTGTTTCCAGGGCGATCACGGCGACTACAACGAGCGCGCGGACCGCATGTCGCTCGCCACGGCTTCCAAAGTCGGCGACTGGATTGAGCGTGAGCTCGACCGCGTTCACCCGGAGAAGTTCGTCCTGACGTTCTTCGGCGGCGAGCCGCTACTCAACCTGGCTGTGATGTACGAGATCGCGGAGCGGATGTGGCACGCGACGCGGTCCCGCGGTGTCGCGCAGTTCGTCAACATCATCACCAACGGCCTGCTGCTCACTCCGGACGTCGTCAACCGGTTGGCGCCGTTCGGGTTGAACGGCGTGAAGATCACGCTCGACGGCGATCGCGACACACACAACCGGATGCGTCCGCTGCGCGGCGGCCAGGGCACCTTCGACCGGATCATCGAGAACATCCGTAGAGTCGCGGACCGGTGCCGCATCGCCATCGGCGGCAACTTCGACGAGTCGTCGGTCGACAGTTTCCCGGCGCTGGTCCAGTTCCTCAGCGAGCAGGAGTTCGCCGACAAGCTGAGCAAGGTCAACTTCAAGCCGATCCTCCGCACGGAGCCGGTCTCGCCGAAGGGTGTCATCCCGCTGACCCCGGTCGGGGCGAAAGACGCGCTGCAGGGCACCTGCATGACGTCGGTCGGCTCAGGCGCCGGCAAGGCTTGCGATTCGTGCGCCGTGCTGGACGACAAGCTGTCGTTCATCCGCGCGGAGACGAGGCGGCGCGGGCTCCCGACCCCCGACGGCGTGCCCAAGGGCATGTGCCACGTGCACAAAGAGCACGCCCACACGATTGGTCCCGCCGGATCGCTGTATGCGTGCCCGGGATTCACTGGCCAGCTAGCCCTGTCGACCGGCCACATCGACGACCGCCGCGATGCGTGGCGGGAGTCGGCGCTTGAGAAGTTCCAACGACTGCATCCCTGGAAGGAATGCGGCGACTGCGCGTTCATCCCGACGTGTGCCGGGGGATGCGTCGCAGCTTCGCACGGTCAGCTTGGTGACATGAACACGCCGACGTGTCACAAGCCGTATTTCGAATCGGCACTCATCGCGCTGGCGCATCAAGCCGCCACCGCAAACGCGTAGGAGACTACAATGAAGATCAACGTTGTGAAAAAGGCCACCAACAAGAAGCCCGCGACGTACTGCGACTTCCTCCTCGATGATCCGCCCATGAGCAAGCGGTAAGCGTGTTATCGGGGCCGAGGCGATTCAGCCGCCTGTGTACGGGCGCATCCTGTGCGCTCGTGTTTCTGGCGCTGAACGCCTGTCGCCCCGGCGGGGCGCAGCCCGCGTCCGGTTCGTCTGTCACCCTGCGAGTCGGCGTTCGTGACTTGCCGTCCAGTCCAACCGAGGGACTGACGGCAGTGGCAGGGAACTTGACGCTCGAAGCGCTCGTCAGGATCGGCGAGGACGGCCGGCCCCAGGCTCAGTTGGCGCACGACTGGCGCGTGAGCGAGGAGGGTCGCGCTGTCACGGTAAACCTGCTGTCGGGCGTGAAGTTTCACGATGGTACGCCCCTGACTGCCCCCGTAGTCGTGGACGCGTTGAAGTCCACGCTGCCCGTCTTCATGGGACCCGCTTTCGACGACGTCGAGAGCGTTTCGGCTAGCAGCTCCGAGCAGATAGTGATACGTCTACGCCGGCCATCGGCGTTTCTGATTGACGCCCTCGAAGCGTCGATTCCGAAACCAGGAACGACGCTCGTCGGCACCGGACCGTTTATCGTGACGGACGCCAAGTCCCCGACGGAAATGCGCGCCAATCCCGATTACCATCTCGGTCGGCCGATCATCGACAGGATTACGGTACAGGCGTTTCCGAGCGTTCGTGCCGCGTGGGCCGAATTGTTGCGCGATCGCCTGGACATGCTCTACGAAGTAGGCGTCGATGCGCAGGATTCGCTCGAGGCGTCGAACCAGATCTCGGTCTTCAACTACAACAGACGGTATCAATACGTCATTGTTCTGAACCCCCAGGCAGATGTTTTCCGTTCGAAGGACGTTCGACGTGCGCTGAACATCGCCATCGATCGCAATGCCGTGATCCGTGATGCTTTGGGCGGCCGAGGGCTTGCCTCATCCGGACCGGTATGGCCGCATAATTACGCATTCCCCAAGGACTCCGCGACGATTCAATCGGATCCCGCCGCCGCTGCCCGAATGCTGTCGGCGAACCAAACTGGCGCGAATCGCGGTCGAAAGATTCATTTCCCCTGCCTCGTTCTTCCGGGCGGCGTCCACGAGCGCATCGCTCTCGTGGTCAAGCAGCAGTTGGCCGCTGTCGGGATCGACATGTCAGTCGAAGAGCTCGGGATGGACAAAGTCCTCGAGTCCATGAAGAATCGGCGGTTCGAGGCGTTGCTCAATGAGATGGTCAGCGCGCCAACTCTTCTTCGGCCGTATCGGATGTGGCATTCCGGCGGATCTACCGGCGCCAGCAGCCCCACGATCGACGCCGCCCTCGACCGCGTCCGTCACGCGGCCTCCGATGACGAGTATGCGAGCGCCGTGGCAGCCTTTCAGCAGGCGATGCTCGATGACCCACAAGCAATTTTCATCGCTTGGATTGAGAGCGCGCGAGCCGTCACCAAGCGGTTCGTCGTGCCCGCCCCTGAACCGGGCCGCGACATCATGAGCACGATTCGGCTCTGGAAACCGGCAGTCAGCGAGCTTCACGCCAGCCGGAACTGACGTGGGCATCACAATCCGACGCATCGCGGTCCGATTCGCAATGCTGCTCGTGCTGGCGGCAGTCGTGCCGCTGGTCGTCTACGGCTTCGTCTCAATCCAGTCGTTGCAGCGCGGCACGCGCGATTCGGTCGTCGCCGGTAACGAAAACGTCGCCGCCCGGGCGGCTGAAGAAATCCGCCGCTACGTCGTCACCGACGCCGAGATCCTGAAGGCGCTCGCGGCCGACCTGCAGAATACCGGCCTCGACGCCCGGCAGCAGGACCAGATCCTCAAGAACTACATTCTGCAGTTCCACGAGTTCCGCGAGATCACTCTTTTCGACGAAGCCGGCTCGCCGATCGCCTCGAGCAGCGTCGGTAAGCCCCGCGTTCAGATTCCGAAGAACGGCAGCCCGCTCATCGACTCCGTGACCATGTCCCCGATCAAGGTCGACGAGGACCTGCTGCCGACGACGGTGTTCGCGATCCGTCTGACGAAACTGAATCAGCCGGCGGGCTGGCTTGTCGGCGACTTCAGTCTCGAAGAGATGTGGCGGATGGTCGACCGGATCAAAATCGGCGACCACGGTTTTGCGCTCGTGATCGCGCCGGACGGCGAGCTGATTGCGCACGGCGACCCGGACAAGAAGGCACTCGTCGCGCAGTCGCGCAACATGAGCGGGCACCCGCTCGTGGTCGCCGGCCGCGCTCAGAAGACCGCCGGTTCGCTCGCGCTCGAGTACGCCGGCGACGATGGACGCATGGAGCTCGGCGTCTCGTCGCCGATCGCGTCCCTGGGATGGACCGTCGTCGTCGAGCAGCCGACCGGCGAAGCGTTTGCGACCGCGACCCAGCTGCGGCGCCAGCTGATTTACGCCGCGTCGTTCGCACTGATCGCCATGATGGCCGTCGGCGTGCTCTTCAGCCGCCGCTACTTCATCAAACCGATTCACAAACTCAAAGAGGCGACCGCCGAAGTCGCAAGCGGACGCCTCGAAACGCGCGTCGACATCCAATCGAAAGACGAATTCGGCGACCTCGGCGAATCGTTCAACACGATGGCGAACCGCCTCGTCCAGCTGCAGGAGGACGTCAAGCGCCAGGAGCGCTTCGCGATGTTTGGACGCGTGGCGAGCGGCCTCGTGCACGATCTGCTGCACCCGATTCAGAACGTCGGCAACAACACGCGGCTGCTGCTGCGCGAAGCGGTCGACGACGACACGCGGCTCGAATGCGGACGCATCATCGACCGCGAGCTGAACACCATCAAGCACTTCCTCGACGACCTGCGCAACATCGTGAAGCCCAAGCCGGTGGAGCGGTTTCCGCTCGACGTGAACGTCTCGGTGTCGGAAACCGTCGAGTCGATGAAGCCCGAAGGCGAGCGGCACGGCGTCACGGTCGAATCGCAGTACGCGGAGGGGCCGCTCGTGATCGAAGGCGACCGGTTCGCGCTCGGGCGTGTGTACCGCAACCTGATCACGAACGCGATCCAGGCGACGCAGCCGGGAGGACGCGTGACGATCACGACGGCGCGCGCCGGCGACCGCGTCGCCATCACCGTCGCCGACACCGGGTCGGGCATCGCACCCGATCGGCTGGCGACGATCTTCGACGAATTCGTCACGACCAAGCGCAAGGGGCTCGGCCTCGGCCTGGCCGTCACCAAGCGCATCGTCGAACAGCTCGACGGTACGATCACCGTCGAGAGCGAAGTGGGGCGCGGCACGTCGTTCACGCTGCGCTTTCCCGCGCGCGACGATCGCGCTGCGCAGGCAGCGGCGAGCTAACAACGGAGGCTGGTATGTTTCGGACGCTCGTGAAGACAGAGGCGCTCGCGGTCGATCATCAAACGGTGACGGTCCGCTATTTCGAGCTGCGAATGCTGCGCGGCGCGCGGCGCTACAGCGCCGAGATCGTGCTCGGCCCCGCGGATCGCATCATCCTGGATGACGACTCGGTGACGAACCTGGAAGCGCGTGCGGCGCGGCTGGTACCGGCGACGCTCTACAGCCGGCGGCTGGCCGCGGGCGCTGGCGCGACCGCGGCGGCCTGAGGCCGCCGCGCCCGGCGC
>DASQHH010000728.1:0-8618 GCA_035632195.1 Vicinamibacterales bacterium | reverse complement strand
GCGGCCCGCGCCGAGGCCCGCCGCGCGCTCGCGAAGCCGTGAAGAAAAAGAAGGCCCGTTCGTCCAGGCCCATCGCGATCCCGCTGATGCTGGCGGCAGCGGTGGTCGTGGTCGCTGCCGTCTTTCTGGCGCGCTCGCGATCGGCGCAGGCCGATCTCCATCCGATCCCCGGGCAGAACGTGCTGCTCATCACCATCGATACGCTGCGCGCCGACGCGCTCAGCTGCGAGGGCGGACCCGCCCGGACGCCGACGCTCGACGGCCTCGCCGCATCGGGCGTCCGATTCGACTTCGCGCACGCGCACGCCGTCATCACGCTGCCGTCGCACACGAGCATCCTGACCGGACTGTATCCGTATCAGCATGGCGTCCGCGAAAACAGCGGCTACCGCCTCGAACCCAATTCCCGCACGGCCGCGACGCTGTTCAAGAAAGCCGGGTACGCCACGGCGGCGTTCGTCTCGGCGTTTCCGGTCCACTCGCGCTTCGGCCTCAACCAGGGCTTCGACGTGTACGACGATCGCTTCGGCGAAACGCGTGCGCCGACCGAGTTCGTGCTGCCGGAACGGCCGGCGAGCGAAGTCGTGCCGCTCGCGCGGACCTGGATTGCCGCGCGGACCAGGTCGAACGAACGGTGGTTCGTGTGGGTGCACGTCTTCGATCCGCATTCGCCGTACCGTCCGCCGCCGCCCTTCGATGCCGAGTACGCCGGACGGCCGTACTACGGCGAGGTCGCCGCCGCGGACGCCGCGCTGGGCCCGCTCATCGACGACGTCCGCGCGGCCGGAAAGCCGACGCTGGTGGTGGCGACCGGCGATCACGGTGAAGCGCTCGGCGATCACGGCGAGCAGACCCACGGCCTGTTCGCGTATGAGCCCACGCTCCACATCCCGCTCATCGTCGCGGAGATCGGAAACGGTGACAAAAAGCCGCAGGAGGTGTCCAACGTCGCCGCGCGCCACGTCGACATCCTGCCGACAGTGCTCGAGGCAGCAGGACAGCCGGTGCCGCCCGATCTGCCCGGCCGATCGTTGCTGTCGGCCGAAGAAAGAAATGGAGCGCGAGGCCTCTTCGGAGCGCGAGGCTTTAGCCGAGCGATTCCCCGCCAGTCGTACTTCGAAGCGATGGCCGCGATGCTCAATCGCGGATGGGCGCCGCTCACCGGCGGCCTCGTCGATCGCGAGAAGTTCATCGACCTGCCGATTGCCGAGCGCTACGACCTCGCGTCCGACGCGACCGAGTCGGTCAATCTCGCCGGCCGATCGCCGGATCGAGACCGGGTTCTGGCCGCGGCGCTGCGCGGATTCAATGCGCCGCTGCCCGGCGCGCGGAGGACCGAGGACCCGGACGCGGTCGCGCGGCTTCGCGCCCTCGGCTACACGTCCGGCAGCGCGCCCATCAAAACGCGTTATACGGAGGCAGACGATCCGAAGAATCTCGTGCAGATCGATCAGATGGTCCACCGCGGCGTCGAGGCGTATTCCACCGGCCGGATGGACGAGGCGATCGGGTTGTACCGCGGCATCATCGCGAAACGGCCGGACATGGCCATCGCCTATCGCCACCTCGCCTTCGTCGAGTGGGAGCGCGGCGACGTCCCCGCGGCCATCAGCGTCCTGGACCAGGCGATCAAAGCCGGCGTCACCGGCGCTCCGGTCGTCACGCAGCTCGGAAGCTACCTGACCGATTCGGGCCGCGCCGCCGAAGCAATCCGGATGCTCGAGCCGCTCGCGCCGGCGAAGGACGTGGACCCCGACACGCTGAACGCGCTCGGGATCGCGTACGCGCGGGGCGGGCGCGTCGCCGACGCGACACAGACGTTCGAACGCGCGCTCGCGCTCGATTCCGCCAGCGCGATTCCGCTCGAGAACCTCGGCATCCTGGCGCTGCAACGCAACGACCTGGACGCGGCCGCTCGGCTATTCAACCGCGCGGTCGAGGTCGACCCGCATTCGTCGCAGGCGCACGCCGACCTCGGCGTCGTCGCCGTCAAGCGCGGCGACCACCGGACGGCGACCGACGAGTGGCGGCGCGCGGTGGAGCTCGACCCGACCAACTTCGACGCCCTCTACAATCTCGGGACGACGCTGGCGCGCGACGGACAGATGGAGGCGGCGCGGCCCTATCTCGAGCAGTTCGTTCGCAGCGCCCCCGCCGCCTTTTACGAGAAGGATCTCCGCGATGTCTCGGCGCTGCTCCAGAGCCGCCGATGAAATCTGCAGCAGCGTCTGCGCTCGTCTCGCTGTGCGTCGTTGGTGCCTCGGCATTGTGCCTCGTCTCCGGCGCGTGCAGCCGATCGCTCTCGCTGGCTGACGGACCGATCGTCCTCATCTCGATCGACACGCTGCGGGCGGATCACCTCCCCGCGTACGGATACGACAAAGTCCGCACGCCCGCGATCGACGCGCTGGCCGCAGACGGCATCGTCTTCGAGCGCGCGTATTCACACGCGCCGCAGACGCTGCCGTCGCATGCGTCGATCCTGTCGGGACGGCTGCCGTTCGAGACCGGCGTCCGCGACAACGTCGGATTCAGCGTGAAACCCGGCGAGCGCATGCTGCCGCAGCTGCTCCACGAACAGAGCTACGCCACGGCCGGCATCGTGTCGGCGTTCGTGCTGCGGAAGGAGACCGGCATCGGACAGGGCTTCGACGTCTTCGACGCGGAAATGCCGCCGGCGACGGTGGACACGAACATCGCGGAAGTGCGGCGCGACGGCGCGCAGTCCGAAGGGATCGCGGAGCGCTGGGTGGACGCGCAGGCAACGCAGCGCTTTTTTCTGTTCCTCCATCTGTACGAGCCGCACAAGCCGTATGCGTCGCCGGCTCGATTTGCACAGTACGCGCCGTACGACGGCGCCATCGCGTACGCGGACGAAATCGTCGGCCGCCTGATCGCGCATCTGAAAGCGCGGCAGCTCTACGACGCCTCGACCATCGTGCTGCTCTCCGATCATGGCGAGGGCCTCGGCGATCACGGCGAGCTCGAGCACGGTCTGTTTGTGTACGACGAAGCGATCCACGTCCCGCTGATCGTCAAGCAGCCCGCCAGCGCCGGCTCGGGGCGCCGAATCGCGGACGTCGTGTCGCACGTGGATGTCGTCCCGACGATTCTCGATTTTGTTCATGCGCCGTCACCAGGCAACCTGCGCGGGCAGTCGCTCGTGCCGGCCCTCCGCGGCGGCGGACATCCGTCCGAACGCGCGGTCTACTCCGAAGCCATGTACGCGCGGTACCACTTCGGGTGGAGCGAGCTGACGGCGCTGACCGAGAGCCGGTACCGATACATCAAGGCGCCGCACGACGAGCTGTACGACCTGCAGCGGGACCCGCACGAGCGTGAGAATCTTGCGGGAACCCGCGCGCCCGCGCGGGATGCACTGCGCGCAGCGCTCGACCGGATGGTCTCGGGCGTGCCGATCCAGGCGCCGAGCGACGTGCCGGCCGATGCGCGAGAGCGCCTGAAGGCGCTCGGGTACGTCGGCGCGTCCGCGGACCTGACAACGCCGTCAGAAACACTTCCGGATCCGAAGGACAAGCGCGCGATTCTGGAGCGGTACCGAGCAGCGATCGAAGAAGCCGGACAGCGGCAGTGGGGCAAGGCGATCGGCCTGCTGCAGCAGATCCTCCGCGACGACCCAGGCATGGCCGACGTCTGGGACCAGCTCGCCATCTTCGCGACGCGCCTGGGGCGCGACGGCCTCGCGCTCGACGCGTACAAGCGCTACATCACGCTGCGGCCCGCCGAACCGGCCGGCTATCTGGGCGCCGCCGGGATGCTGCTTCGGATGCAGAAGCTGAAGGACGCGCGCGAGCACGCGCTTCTCGCCGCGCGTGTGGCAACGGCCGCCGACACGCGGTCCCGCGAGAGCGCGCACGAGCTGCTGGCGAAGATTGCGCTCGCGCAGCACGATCCCGCGGAGGCGAAGTCAGAGGCGGCGCTGGCACACGAGGCCGATCCGAGGCTGCCGATCGAGCCGTTCGTCGACGCGCGGCTTCTGTACGACCAGGGCCGGTACGCCGACGCGCTGCCGCACTTCGAAGAAGCGCTGCGGGTACAGCGCGAGTCCGGGGGCGCGCCGCTGGCGGAGCTGCACTACTACGCCGGCGATACCTACGCACGCCTGGAGCGTTATCCGCAGGCGCTCGAGCAGTTCGCCGCCGAGCTGCACGATTTTCCTCAGAACGCCCGCGCGCATGCCGGCGTCGCGATGGTGCAGCAGGCGTCCGGTCACCCCGATCTCGCAGCGCAGGCCATCGCCGACATGCTGCGCGCGGCCCCGACCGCAGAGTCGTTCGACCTGGCTGCGCGCCTGTGGACGATGTTCGGCGACGCGCGGCAGGCGGAAAGCGTTCGCGCGCAAGCCCGGCAGCTTTTCGGTGGAGCGCCGAAGTAGCCGCAAGTGGGGTGATAAAATCGCGGATCACCCATGAAACGTCTCGCGATCGCATCGGCGCTCGCGCTGTTCGGCTTCTCAGTCCTGACGGGTCGTGCACAGACGCAGACGCCCGCGTTCAAGGCCGGCGTCGAGCTCGTCCGGCTCGACGTCCAGATCACCGACGAGATCGGCGCGCCGATTCGCGACGTGAAGGCCGACGAGCTCGAAGTCTTCGAATCAGGCGTCCGCCGGCCGATCGTCTTCTTCCAGCACGTCGAAGAGCCGACCGAAAGCGACGCCGACATCCGGCACCGGACGGTGGACGGTGACGTGTCGACGAACCAGGGCGCCGCGCGCGGCCATCTGTACGTCCTCGTTTTCGATCAGCAGCACCTCTCTCTGGGACGCGAGGAGCGCGCGCGCATCGCAGCGGAGCGGTTCCTGCGCACGCGACTGCGGCCGGGTGATCGAGCCGCTGTTTACCTCCTTCCCGGACCGGGCGTGCCTGCCAGCTTCACCGCCGACGTGAATCGTCTGGTCACGGCACTGCGCAGCGTGCGCGGCCTCGCGCAGCCGATCGAACAGGGGCCGGTGGGATCGATGACGCTGCAGGAAGCGTTTCAGATCGCGCGCGGCGACGAGCTGACACTGAGGAAAGTGAGCGATCGCATCCGCAACGAGACGCCGACCAGCGACACCATCAAGCTGAGCAACGACAACGAGAGCGACAGCCAGTTCAAGGGCGCGGTCCGCGAAGAAGCGCGGGCGATCACGACGAGCGCCGACGCGGAATCGCGCCGGATGCTGTCGATGCTGCGCGATGTGCTTCGCCCGTTGTACGCCATCGAAGGCCGCAAGACGGTGCTCTTCTTTTCGGAGGGCTTCAACGGCGACAACCTCACGCGGGAAATCGAGGATGTCGCGGCCGCCGCAGCGGAGTCGTACAGCGTCATCGACGCCGTCGATTTGAGCCGGCGCGGCTTCGACGCAGCCGCCGAGGTGCCCGCGACAACGGATCCGTCGATCGGCATCGCCGAGAACATGACGCCGATTGGCGGCCTGGCCGCTGCGACCGGCGGCAGGCTTCTGCTCGACGGCGACAGCCGAATCGAGCAGATCTTCGCTGCCATCGGTTCGCAGTCGCAGGACTACTACCTCGTCGGGTTCGCGCCGCGCGAGGGCTCTCCGGGCAGCCGTGATGAGTACCGCCACGTGGAGGTGCGCATCCGCCGCGGAGGCGCGCGTGTCAGCACGAGAACCGGCGTATCGCTCGCGGATCCGGCGGCGCAGGTGACGCGGCGCGACGCCATCGATCGCGCGCTCGCGGCGCCCTTCGTGCCGCAGGCCCTGCCCGTCCGTTACACGACGTACGTCCTTCGCGGCGAGGCGAGTGGACTGCAGCGGGTCGTCGTCAGCCTCGAAAGCGACCTGCCGCTGGCGTCGCCCGGCGCTGCCGCGGCCGATGTCGTTTTCGTCGTGCGAGGGGTTCCCGACGGCCGTGTCGTCGCGAGCGGTACGGATCGCATTCCGCTGCCCGCCGGCACGCGCACCGGCACGAGTACTGGCACGGGCACCGGCACCTTTCACGTCCAGTTCGAGGCGCCGTCCGGCACGTATGTGATGCGCGCCGCGGTGCGCGAGCCCGGCGGCCTCGTCGGCGCGGCCGATCGCCGGTTTACCGTTCCCGTGCTCGACGGACCGTCGGCCGCGGCCGGCGATCTGGTCGTGAGCGCGAAGGGCGGCGACCTGCCCGTCCGCCCCGCGGTCGCCGTCGGTGAAACATTGACCGGCGTCATCGAGCTGTACGGACGCACGGCCGATCAGCTGCGCGACGCGCGCGTCGAGATGGATCTGATTCCCGTCGGCGACGAGGCGGCGCTGACCACCGTGGTCGCGGATCTCGGGAGCGCGCGCGCACTCGCCGGCGGCGTTGCGCGCATGGCCCACATCGAGCTGCCGATCCAGGGCTTCGCGCCGGGCGCGTACCTTGCGCGAGCGACGGTGAAAGTCGGCCAGGACACCATCGCGCAGCGCCTCCGCGAAATCGAAGTGCAGGCGGCTCCCGGCGTCGGATCCGCTGCGGTCGAAACGTTCGACGCTCACCAGGTCGCCGCCGGCAGCCTGGCGCGCGAGTTCGCAGCGTCACTCGACCCTTCCCGCGCGGGTGCCTCCGCCGCCATGACCGGAATCGCCCGGCTCGACGCGTCCGATTTCCCCGGCGCCATCGCGGCGCTGACACAGTCGCTCGATCTCGATCCGAAGCTCGCGAAAGCAGCCTTCCTGCTCGGCTGGGCGTACCACGGAGCCGGCGACGACCGTCAGGCGATCAGCGCCTGGCGCCGCGCGGTCTTCGTCGACCCGTCGCTCGTTCCCGCGTACCTGGCGCTTGCAGACGTCTACACGAGGCTGTCGCAGCGGCCGCTCGCGATCCAGGCGCTGCGCGCCGGACTCACTGCGGTGCCCAACTCCAGTGCGATCGTCGACCGTCTGAGCCGGTTGGAGCCGAAGTGACACGTGCGGCGGTCGCGGCGCTGTTCGCCCTGGCCGCGCTCGGCGCACAGGCGCCTCCGCCGAACGTCCTGCTGATTACCATCGACACGGTCCGCGCCGATCACGTTGGCGCCTACGGCGCTGCGAAAACGCCGACGCCCACGCTCGATGCGCTGGCGAAAGAGGGGGTGAGGTTCGCCGACGCCACCTCGCAGGCGCCGCTGACGGGCCCGGCACACGCGGCGCTGCTGACCGGCAGATACCCCGCGCGGTACGGTGTCCGGGACAACGCGGCGACAGCCATCCCCGAGAGCGAGACGACGATCGCCGAGCGGTTCAAGGCGCAGGGCTATCGCACCGGCGGATTCGTCGCCGCGTTCATCCTGGACCGCCAGTACGGCTTCGCGCAGGGATTCGACGCGTTCGACGCGCATTTCGCGAAGTTCACGACGCCGGAGAAACTCGAGGCACGGCGGACCGCCGCCGACGTCGTCGACGCGGCGCTGCCGTGGATTGCTGCGAGGAACCCGCAGCCCTTCTTCGCGTGGGTGCATCTCTACGACGCGCACGCGCCGTATCGGGCGCCGGCCGCGTACCGCACCCGCTTTCCGAGCTCACCGTATGACGCGTCGATCGCATACGTCGACGCCTCAATCGGCCGGATCGTCGCTGCGCTGAGGCAGAGCGGCGCGCTGGACCGCACGATTGTCTCCGTCATCGCGGACCACGGCGAAGGCCTCGGCGAGCACGGCGAAGAAACGCATGGACTTTTCTTGTACGACACGACACTTCACGTGCCGTGGATTCTGCGCCTGCCGGGGTCGGCGCACGCCGGGACCCTCGTCCGCGAACAGGTCCGCGCCATCGACCTGGCGCCGACGCTTGCTGCCCTCGCCGGTTTGCCTGCCGCGCACGATCTCGACGGTGAAAACGTCGTGCCGGCCGTCGAAGGGCGCGTGCGGCGCGACACGCCTCCGTCGTACGCGGAGACCTTCTACCCGAAGCTGCATTTCGGGTGGAGCGAGCTGACATCGGTGCGCGCCGGCGGGTGGAAATACATCGACGCGCCGAAACCCGAACTGTACGACGTCGTGCACGACGGGGCGGAGCGCGACAACGCCATCGACCGCCGCGGCGCGCTGGCGAACGGACTGTCGGCGGAGATCGCGAAAACCCAGTCAGGCTTCGGTCCGGCGGCGCGTGCCGAGGCTCCGCAGCCGGATCCGGAAACGCTCGCGCGCCTTCGCAGCCTCGGATACGTCGGCGTCGCCGCGCCGTCCGCGTCGGGACGCCGCGGGCCGGATCCCAAGGACATGATCGGGACGCTCGAGTCCTACAACGAACAGATCGGCCGTGTGACTCGCGCGCTGCAGACCGGCAACGCGGCCGCCGCGATTCCGATCCTCAAGCAGCTGGTTGCGGGCAACGATCGCTCGTACGAGCTGCACCTGAACCTCGGCGATGCGTACCTCGGCGCGAAGCAATACCGCGACGCGCTCGACGAGTACGCGGCGGCGCGGCTCCTGAATCCGTCGACGGCCGCGCCGATCGTTGCCGCGGCCCGGGCGCATCTGGCGATGGGCGACGCCCCCGCGGCGCTTCGCGATGTCGCCGCCGCCGAGGCAGTGGAGCCGCGCACGGACGAGGTCGCCCTCGTCCGCGGCATGATTCACGAGCAGCAGCAGGTCGGCGCAGCGGCCCTAGGCGACTACCAGGCGGCGGTGGCGGCCAACAGTTCGAACGCCGCCGC
>DASQHH010000727.1:0-20501 GCA_035632195.1 Vicinamibacterales bacterium | reverse complement strand
GTACCGATGCGGCGCCGAGCGTGCGCTGATGACCGACTTGTAGAAATCGGCCTGCATCTCGCTCGTGAGCTGGAACGGCGTGCGGAGGCTAACCATCGCGCGGTTCCGCCACATCCGCACTTGTTCGGCGTGTTCGGCGGTGAGTGGGCCAAGAATGCGCTCGGTCACTGGCAGACCTCGAGCGCCGCTCTGATCGCCGCTTCGGTTCGCTGCATTTCCTCATCCGTGCGCTGAAAACAGGGGCAGCACCAGGCCGGCGGCATCAGAACGCCGTGTGTGATGAGGGTCTCGTAGAACTTCGCGTGGAATCGCGCGTCAATGACGAACCGCGGCCGGCAATCGAAATCGGTTTGTACATGAACGATGGTGTTTCCGAGGATGGCGGCGACGCGATCACGCAGGGATTTCCCGACAGCAGCGAGCTTCACGATGACGTCGTTCTCGCGATAGAACCGCGCCGTGGCGATCGCCGCGGCCAGTCCTGAGCGCTCCGCGCCGTTCGTCGTCGAGAGCAAGAAGACGTCGCCGGCGCCGTAGAGCATGTATTCCCGTCGGCCGACGAGCGCGGCGACGCCATAGCCGTTGGCGATGCCTTTCCCGAGCGTGAAGAGGTCCGGCAGAACGCCGAACGCGTTCGCCAGGCCGCGCTGCGCGTAGCGGTAGCCAGTGACGACTTCGTCGACGATCAGCAGCGTCGAATGTCGCTCGCAGAGGATCTTGAGCGCAGCGAGGAAATCATTCGTCGGACGCTCGTACCGGGCGAGCTCGAGGATGACGCACGCCAACGGCCGCGTATCGAAGGCCTTCGCCAGGCTCTCGACGTCGTTGAACCGGAATGGAATGCCGAAGCCACGGTCCGCGTCGAGTGTGCCGGCGTATTTGGACTGATGGCTGCACCACCAGTCGGCGGTCGAAAAGAACGGCGCTGCGCCGTCGAAGGCGATGTGCTGCCGGCCCGTGATGGCCCTGGCGAGCCGAATCGCCGCATTGTTGGCGTCCGACCCGTTCTTGCAGAACTTGATCATCTCGCCGTGCGGGAAGAGCGACAGGACCGCCTCGGCAGCTTCCTCCTCGAGATCGCTGGGCCTCGAGAACGCCTGGCCACCGAGCAGCGCGCTGATCGCCGGGCCGTCGATACGTTCCTCGGCATGGCCGATGAGGACGTTGTTGATGCCCATGCCCCAGTCCACATAGTTGCGGCCGTCGGCGTCCCAGACGAGCCCGCCCTTGCCGCGCACGATCGTCGCCGGCGCGTTCGACGGGAAACGGTCGTCGCCCTTCGAATAGGTGTGGCAGCCGCCCGGGACGAGCTCGCCGAGGCGGCTCATGACGTCGAGGCCTCAGAGCTCGCCGGTCGAAACAGTGAGTCCTTGAAGATGCGCACGCTGCCGCCAGCCGTGCGTACAAACTGAATCTTGCCCGCGTTGAGCCAGCTGTAAATCGTGCGACGACATACGCCGCAGAGCGCGGCGGCTTCATCGATGACAACGACCTCGCGACCGTTGACGTTCGGGGCCTTCTTCACTTGAAGTCCCAGACGCCGGCGCGCGCCGCGGCGACGAGCAAGTCGTTGAAGGACCAATGGCCCGGCGGCAGCTGCTTGTAGATGGCGCGAACGGCCGCAAGGTCCTCCGGCGTGTCGACGCTCACCTTGAACGGGAACTGAATCGGCGGCGGTGCCTGCATGCGGAGGCAGTTCCGCCGAATCCAGGTCGTCACGTGCTCCCGGTCGGCCGGCTCGGTTGCGTTCGCATTCGCCGTTTCGAGCATCCAGCGCCGCATCACCTCGACGTCGAGACCGTCTATTCCGCCGTCGGCCGTCACGTACGCTGAGTAGAAGCCGCCCGATCGGACGTTCAGACAGTTGCCGAGCACCTGGCCGGCGAGCTCCGGGCAGAGCAGCGGACAATCACCGGTGACGCGCACGATGACGTCGGCCGACGTCGCCGCGGCCGCGCGGACGTACCGATCGAGGACATCGGTGGCCGATCCGAGGAAGACCGGGATCTTGAGCGCGCGGAGGACCGCCTCGAGCTCGCCATCGCTGTCGGGAATCGCCGCGATCGCCGTGTGCACGCCGGGGATGGCCGCGGCGCGCTTCATCACGTGCGCGATGATCGGTTCACCGCCGAGATCCGCGAGGACCTTCCGCGGCAGCCGTTCGCTGCCGAGCCGCGCTTGGACGATCGCGACGACGTGGTCCATCACGCCGCCAGCTCTCTTGCGCGCGCGACGGTGTTCAACACCGCAATACCGTCGGCCACGGTGCACGACGGTACGCGCCGCGAAGCCACGCAGCATAGAAACTCGCGGATGGCAGATCGGTACGAATCATCAATCGAGGCCGGTGACGGGATCAGGGTCCGGGACAGGCCGCGCGTGTTCTTGGCGGAGAAGAGACGCCGCGGCGGCGCGACGTTCCACCAGAGGTCGACGACCGCATCGCGACTCTGAAGGAAGAATCCGCCCGAGCGCCCGCCGGCCATTTCGACGTCAAATTCGCCCAGCCACCAGCGCACGAGGTCGATTTCGTGACTGCACTCCAGGAGCGGATCGCCGTACGCGCGGCCAGGCCAGTCCGCAATCCGCGTCGCGCAAACGAAATGCAGGAATTCGATCGACCCTGACTGCTCGCGAAATTCGAGCAGGTCGCGGTTCCAGCGCCAGTTGTAGCCGACCATCACGACGGGATGCGGCCAGACGCGGAAGATCTCGGCCTCCTCGACCGACATCGCGAGCGGCTTCTCGACGTAGAGCGGGCCGACGTAGCCGACCTCGAGCAGCTCGCTGGCGACGGCGGCGTGCGTCGACGCCGGCGTGCAGATGAACACCGCGTCGAACTGGTCTCGCGGACCGAACATCCGCCAGTTGTCCGTTGGACAGAACGCCGCCTGCTTTGGATCGCCGTGACACTGAACCGCCAGCCGAAACGCCTTCTCGGCATCGGTGTCGAACGCGCTTACCCAATGACCGAGCGCCTTCAGGTTGCGCGCGTGCCGCGTCCCGATCGAGCCACACCCGATCACCGCGACGCGCATACTTCCTCGGTCCACTTCACGGCGCTGGGGTTCATGTCGCTGGAGTACGAGAAATACGCCGGCACCGGCTGGGCGTTGTCGATGAACGTCCACGTCGGCGCGATCGGCACGAGCTCGTAGTACTCGCCGATATCGCGCGCCTGCGGCCCTTCGTCGGTGGAGATCAGGAGCTCGTGGAGCTTCTCGCCTGGCCGAAGGCCAATCTCGGTGACCGGCGTGTCCGGCGCGATCGCCTTCGCGACCTGGATCACGTGCGCGGACGGAATCTTCGGCACGAAGATTTCGCCGCCCTGCATCACGTCCGCGGCGCCGAAAACGAAGTCGACGGCTTTCCCGATCGGCATCCAGAAGCGCGTCATTCGCCGATCGGTGATCCGGATCTCGCCGGCCTCGCGCTGCTCGAGGAACAGCGGCACCACAGATCCCCGGCTGCCGATGACGTTCCCATAGCGGACCACGCTGAACCGCGTCGGCCTGGCGCCCGCATAGCTATTCCCTCGGACGAATACCGATTCAGCCAGCGCCTTCGTCTTGCCGTAGGTGTTCAGCGGCGCGCAGGCCTTGTCGGTCGACAGCGCGACGACTTTCGGAACGCCGGCGTCGAGCGCCGCGTTCACGACGTTGACTGCGCCGAGCACGTTCGTCGCGATGGCCTCGAGCGGATTGGCCTCGCAGCTCTCGACCCGCTTCAGCGCTGCGGCGTGCAGGACGAGATCGGGATGCGCGCCGAAGGCCCGCGCCAGGCGTCGGCCATCCCTGACGTCGCCGATGAAGAATCGCAGCTGGTCGTTCCTCACGGCCGGGCCGAAGAGGCGCGCCATCTCGGCCTGCTTCACTTCGTCACGGCTGAAGACAATCACGCGATCGCCGGATTCGAGCAGCGTCTGCGTCGCGGCGTGGCCGAAGGATCCCGTCCCGCCGGTGATCAGGACCGTCCGCATCAGTGCACGCCCTCGCCCGCCGGCGGAATGACGACGTCGAGCGTCTCCATCGCCCAGAGCCGGATCCGCTCGATGTAGTTCGCGAATTCGCGGCCGTTCATCTTGCGCGTGGATCCGCCGATGACAACTTCTCCGTGCACTTCGCCGTTCCCGTCCTGGAAGGCGAGATGCTTCGGGAGAAAGAGCTGCTTCAGCGCTTCGTGGGTTTCATCCGGCGTGTAGCCGGTGTGGTCGGCGATCGCTTTGACGACGACGCCCCAGTAGTAGCGGTTCGCCTGCGCGCTGCGCGTCTTTTCGAATTGGTCGATGCGCACGCGGACGGGGCCGTCGGGAAAGCGCTCCATCGCCGCGAGCAGCGCTCGGCCATCGGGAATGTGGAAGCGGCCGCTGTCGACGATGCCGGTCGTCACGTACTCCATCACGCGGCGACGACCTCACCAGCGAGCTCCTGCGCGCGACGGCAATCCTTGTGGGGACACTGCACCCAGCGCCGCGATCGCTGGTGGCCAGGATCGCCGGAGAGATGCAGCGTATGAATCGTGTGGCGGAGCGCGACGAGGAGATGCGCGTTCCGCGTCATCACGACGTCCAGCTGCAGCTGCAGACGGTCGGTGTCCGTCTCGGAGCGCAACATTCAGGTTCAGCGTGGCCGGGGAGCCGCTGTCGAGATTGACGGAGACAGCCAGTCGAGCTCAAGGCTGAGTCTCGCCGGCGGCGCGTGTGTCGACTATTTCGACAGGACGGCGGCAGGGATGCCGCGTTTTTCGAGGAACTTCACCGCGGCGTCGTGCGCGATCCGCCACTCCGAGCCAACGAGCCAGGAGATCCCGGCGCCGTGGAGCTCGCCGTCAGGCAGTCGGCATTCATCGGCGATGAACTGGGTGGATGACCCGAAGGCGTCGGCAAGCTCCCTGGTCGTGACAGGACGCTCCAAGCCCATGCAGAGCAACAGGATAGCTCAAGTATGCCATTCTGGCTATTGAGCGCGGCCGTGGACACAGAAGCGGCCACAACTGGACGTTCCACGTGCCACGTTTTCGAACGCTGCTCGTTCGCTGCTACTCGTTGAATCGAAAGGATATGCGGAAGGGGGGATTCGAACCCCCACGCTCTTGCGAGCGCCAGCCCCTCAACGGATCCGGTGAGCACTGTAAGACGCCTCATCGCAATGACTTGGCGTCATTCCTTGGTCACAGTCGATTGTTCGGTGTTTACCGGCTTTGCTGAGGATTCCTCGACGTTCGAAGGCCTCGTGCTCACGTTCGTCACCACGACATCGCGCTTCGCGCTGGCCCGGCGCCACGGCAACGTGACGAGATCGAGCAGTGGCGTGGCCGCCGAGAGGCGCTCGATCGCCGCGACCTGATAGGTCGGACGGATGTGCGTGTACCGCTGGGTCGTCTCGATGCGCGTGTGGCCCATGAGTTCCTTGCGCAGGCTCTCCGGTTCACCCATCTCAGCGAGCATCGTCGCCATCGTGTGTCGGATCGTGTGAAACGTGATGCCGGCCGTTCGGCCGTACACCAGCTCCGCTCGCACGGCCGCGCGCTGCAGTCCGCCACGGATTGAACGCATCGGCTTCCCGCGATATTCGATCACGTGGCTCGCCTTCGGTCGCCGCCGGCGTTTGGCGTCTTCGAGGATGGCATGCAGCTGCGGCGCAATTGCCGCGACGAGCGGCCGGCCGGTGTGCTTCGCCGTCTTGTGGCCGTGCACCGTAATCCATTCGTCGTCGACGTCGGACCAGCAGAGGCCGAGGACATTCGCCAGGCGCAGCTTCGGGGCGAGCGCGGCGATCGCGATCGTCAGGCGGACGTGATAGCTCGCGTGAGCGATCCAGCGGCGGAGCTCGTCAATTGTGAGCGTGACGGTGCGCTCCACCTGGTGGTCTCTCGGCGACCGATCGAACGGATTGCGCTTCGGCTCGATGCCGGTCCGGATCGTGAACTTCGCAGCGTGTTCATAGAGCTGCCGCATGACGCTGCGGTACTGATTCTTCGTTTGGCCGGCGATGGGCGGTTTTCGGTTCGCGAGCCAGCGCTCGTACTTCTCGACCCACATCGGGTCGACGACCGGATCGAGGAGCCGGAGATCGTGATAGGGCTCGCCGGCGACGGCCTTCGTCGACGGCTTCGAACCCCAGAACCGGAGCGCCACACGCAGGAGATCGTCGATCCGCTTCGGCCGCGCGATCGTCGGATTGCGTTCGACCGATTCGTAGTAGACGCCAGCCCATTCTGCAATCCGTGGAGACTCCTCGACGTCGACGATCGCGAGCCCTGCGGCCGCGCGCCGGCGCCGCAGCTTCATCGTCGCCTCGACCTGCTCCGCGTCTTCTCGGTTCTGCTGCAGCGTCGACCCGCGGAAGCGTTTGCCTTTTAACCGAAAGTCGTACCAGTAGACGCCGCCTCGGAGGTAGACGCTCACAAGTTCAGGGATTCTTGATAAACGGCCCGAGCAACTCGCGCATGATGCCTGGATAGAAACCTTGCTTCCGACCGGCCTCGCGAATGTCGTTCGCGGTCAATACGACAGAGGCTGCGAAGCGCTCCATATCCGAGAGCATCCCGCGGCATTCAGGCGTAGTTTCATTCGCCGTCACAGTGGGGACGTTGTAGATGATGCCGAACGGTCCGACGACCGGATGCGTCGCGATCGTTTTCTTGCCGAGGCATGCGGCTTTGTATCTGGCATCGGCGCCGTGGAATTGATCCTGCATCTGGCGGATGAAGTCGATCTGCGGCGCGAACATCTTCGCGGCAGCCTCGCGCTGCTGATCGAGCGCGCCCTTTGGTGGTGGCGGCGGATCGTCATCCTTGCTCTTCTTGACGTCCTTGTCGGCCGTCGTCGCTGGAGTGCCGAGATTCGTGGATGTGGGCCAATCGTGTTTCACCTTGGCCGCCTCTGCGGCGGCGCCGGCGAGGGACCCGCCGCCGACCTGCTGCGCGTATGCGCCGACCGTGATGAATAGAGCGGCGACCGTCATCAGAACGTCTTTCATGATCGCGCCTCCAATCTCGATACGAGTCTCAGAATCCGCCGGCGATCGACGCGGCCGCGGCCATCCGCTGTCGCCGCTACGAGCAGTTCCTCGATGAGCGTGGCGAGAGACGATTGCGTGTGCAACGGCAACGCCTTCGCCTGGTCCAGGCCGGAACCGAACATCAGCGGCACGAGATCTGGCGCTCGATCACGCAGCGTCGCGATCGCCTTGATGGCGCCGGTCAGCCGCGATTGGAGCGTGCGGTACTCGATAGTTGTCATCCGAGACCGGAGCTCTTTCTCGATCGCCGATGGCGTCATCGGGTGAGCGGTCATGCCGTGCGGGCGCGCTTCTTTTGCGGTAGGAGATCGCTTATGAGCGATCGGAATATCTGGCGCTGCTTCGGAGAAAGGCGCTCCCAGTCCTCGAGTAGCTCGCGATCTTCGGCGCTGAGGGTGCGCGTGCGCTTTCCGAACATCCGTTCAATTTGTTCCGCGACCTTCGGTTTCTTTGCCAGTCGTAGGACCGCCGGCGGATCCTCGCCAAGAACTTCGGCGAGGCGGAGACAGTTCTCCGTGCTCATCGTTCCGGTCTTCATCGCGCGCAAAAGGCCGGAAAATGTGATCCCCATCATCTTGGCTAAGTTCATTGAATTCTGAAACTTAGACTTCCGCGCGTGCAGAAATTCGAGCAGCTCGTTCACGGGATGTCCGAAGCGTAGAAGATCCAGTGTCGTGACCGCCACGACAGGTCCAGTTGACAACACGGACAACACCGCCTATAGTGACCGTCCAGTCAGTCACTACACACTGACTGAAAGGTCACGAGTTGGACAAAACACTCGCCGCGCTCGTCGACGAACTGAATCGCATTCGGCTGGACGAGAACATCAGCTACGCCGAACTCGGCGCACAAATCGGCATCGACGGCGGAGCGCTCTACAAAATCCTCAACGGCCGCAGCGATCCGTATGACCGCACGCTCCACAAGATCCAGCGCTTCCTCGAAGAGCGTGCTGAAAAATCAGGCGGCCGACGCAAGGCCGCTGCGGCTCGGTGATCGCCATGGCCGACAGCATGCGCGAACGGCTCGACGCGGTGCATCCCAAGATGCTTGCGGCTGAGCTGAAGACAGGCGAAACCGACCGCAAGCCGCTTGCGGAGGCTGAATGGCGGCAGCAGATCGGACGCCTGATCGAGCGCGCGCTGGAGCTCGCGCACCTCACCAAGCAGGACATCAGCTTCGCGATGGGCTATCCGCCCGGTGACCAGAGCGCGATCTCGCGCTGGATCGCGGCAGTCGAGCGTCCGCAGTTCGACAAGTTGTTCGCCGTCGATCGCTTCTACGACGCGTGGGTGATTGCTTCCGCGGAGGCGAATCCGCGCGTGCAGGTCGAAACCGTCGTTCGAGTCCAGCGCATCGCCTGAAATCGTGAAAGGGACAGGGCAGGGTATGAAGTCAGCAGCCGCGTTCGTTCTCGTCGCCTCGTTCATGGTCGCGTGCGGCAGTTCGCCGGCGCCGACCGCGCCGTCCGCGCCCGCCCGGCGCTCCGAGCAGATCACCTACGCCATCAATGTTCCGTCGGTGGTCTTTCTGGAGCAGCTGCGCGCGCAGTTCCCAAACGGCTTCGCGCAGCCGCCGCTCGTCGCGCAGCACGCCTTCGACTACACCGAGGCGTACCACGGCAGTCCGAACGTGTATTTGCCGCCCGGCACGAGCTCGACGAGCTATCACGGCGTCGGCATTCTGATCGCGCCGCTGAACGTGGCCGGCATGACGACGTTCACGGCGGCCGACTGGCCCGACAGCGGGCTTCAGCCTAATACCGACTACTCGTGGATCGGGCAGTTCGATTACGCGTCGGCAGGGAACTGAGATGACCGACGAGAAGGTCTACACGCCGGCGGAGCTCGCGGCCACGGTCGGGATCTCGCGCGCCATCGTCTACCAGCTGATCGCGCGCGAGCAGCTCGCGGTGCTGCGGTTTGGGACGGCGCGCGGGCGGATTCGGATCGAGTGGTCGGCATGGCTGGCCTTCAAGGCGGCGCACCGGCAGCCGGCGCGTGTAGGCGAGCAGATGGTCGAGGCCTCGCCGCGGCCGCGGAGCGACGTGCGTGACCTTCCTGGAGCTTCTCGCTATGTCAGCTAGGCGTCTGCGCGATCGCATCAACCAGGACCGCCGCGACCAAGCGTTCGACCGCGCGGCGAAGGAGCACGGCGGCGAGCGGCTGAACGCCGAGAAGCCGGAACCGGCGCAGTGCCTCGTCTCTGAGGCCGACTACCAGCGGTACTTCGAGGAATCGGAAGCGAACGTGCCGCGATGAATTTCCAGGACGCGATCTCTGAACGGGATCTCTATCTCGTCGACGACGAGGATCTGGAACCGGACGACGACGACTGGGATGACGACGATCCAGGCGACGACGACGAAGCGAACGACGACGAGGACGATGGCATCGAGCCGGACCTGTCGTCAGCAGTTTGAGCGGTGAGGCGGGGCTAGCGTTTGTTCGGCGGTCGCCGCAATTCCGCGGTGAGCCGGATTGCACGACGTCGAGCCGCTCAAATAAAAACCATGGCGAGGCAAGTCACTTGTTCTCGATGCAGGTAAGCCGGACGTCTCTGCTCGTGGTGTCTGCAAAAGCAGCGCATTCGTCATCGTAGAACGTACCGAGCGAATACGGCTTCTCGGTCGCGCGCGGCCGCTCGGTATCGGCGTTGGCGGTCAGCTCACCGTGAGCGATTCGCCGCGCTGCATCGGGCTTGGCGCGTCCGTAATCGTCAGAAGACGCGCGCGCACAATCTGCTGAATCAGGCGATCGCAGCCGGAAAGATCATGCGCGGCACGTGCGAGGTCTGCGGCGCGCCGAATGCTGAAGGGCATCACGAGGACTATTCGCGGCCGTACGACGTTCGCTGGTTATGCAAGAGGCATCACGGCTACGTCCACCGGAAGGATCTCGCCGCGTAGAGGAAGTTGAAAACCGGCCCGCGCCTGAAACGCGGGCCATCGAACACGACGCGACGTCAGGAGGTCGCGACATGCCGAACGGAAATAGCGTAACCGAAAAACTGGTCACCCACACGCCGGGTCCCTGGCGCTGCGAAGTCGGCACGATGGGGAGCTTCGTCGGCGATCCGACGGAAAAACTTATCGCGCCGCACTACGTGCTGAACCGCACGGGCAATGCAGCGCAGATCGTTCGTCAGGACGAAGCGCACGCAAACGCCCGCCTGATCGCCGCGGCGCCGGAGCTGCTCGCTGCATCGAAGCTCTTCACCGACGCCTGTCATGAAGTCGTCCTGGCGCTGAATGGCGCCGGCTTGGCCTGCCCGTCATCGATTGCCTTCGCAGCTGAACAGGCGCGGCACGCGATCGCGAAAGCCGAAGGCCGGTCATGAACAGCTGGGGCCGTCACCGCGAAGTCGAGAAGGTCAAGCCTCCGCGTCAGATCTCCGTCGCGCAGCTACCCGAGCATCAGCAGGACGCCGCGATGTCGCAGGTCGACGAGGCGATCGAGAAGTTCCCGTCTGTCATGGTCGCCGGTCATCTGCTGCACGTTTGTCAGATCGACGGCCACTGGCAGGTCTGGCTGAACTGCGAGGACGCGGAGTTCACCGGGGCGGTCCGCGTCTTCGAGGCGGTCGTCGAGAAGCTGCAGGAGCCGGTGCTGTGACGGCCTTGGACTTCGCGACCGGCGTGCTATACGCGATCGTCGCCGCGATCGTGATCGTGAACCTCCAGACGCTGTGCGGCATCGCGCACGAAAGCTGGCTATGGTTGCAGGAAGCGTTGCCCTCGTCGCGGCGGCGCCGCATCCGGCGGTTCGTCTCCCGCCTGCGTCGTCAGTCCGCGCCGCCTTCCACCGTCATCGCCGTCTCTGAACGCGAACGGCTCAACGTCGTCGTTCGCATCTCCGACCATCTCCAGAAAGCGAGAGTCCACTGATGCCTGTCACCGAAGAGAAGCGACCTGAAACCACCGCGGAGCCGCCGGCGCCGGCGAATACCGCGATCGCCGAGCGACCAATCGAGGCGCCGACGCCGGCTAGCACTCGCGCACCGGTCCGCATGGGCCTGGCGCCGAAGACGATCGAGGAAGCCTTCCGCCTCGCGCAGTACATCGCGAGCACCGAGCTCGTGCCGAAGCAGTATCAGGGCAAGCCGAACGACGTCCTGGTCGCCATCCAGTACGGCATGGAGCTCGGCTTCCCGCCGATGCAGGCGCTCCAGTCGATCGCCGTCATCAACGGCCGGCCGTCAGTGTGGGGCGACGGGTTCATGGCGCTGATCATCGGCAGCGACCCGTACCGCGAACATGACGAGTATTTCCTCGTCAACGGCGACCGGCGCGAATTCCTCACCGCGAAGGATCTCCAGGACGACAACACCACCGCGGTCTCGACGTTCTGGCGGAAGGATCGTCAGAACCCGATCACGGGCGTGTTCTCGGTCGGCCAGGCGAAGAAAGCGCAGCTGCTCGGCAAGCAGGGCCCCTGGTCGACGTATCCGGATCGGATGCTCAAGATGCGCGCGCGCGGCTTCGCCGGGCGTGACGGATTCGCCGACATCCTCCGCGGCATCAAGTCGACCGAGGAGCTGCTCGACACGCCCGTTGACGAGCTGCCGCAGATCCCCACGAAGCAACCCATCGAGCCCCGGCGTGCGAGCGAGACGCGCCCGGCCACGCCTTCCGCGGAGTCCAGCCCGGTAGCGGCCGCGCCACCTTCCGCGGCGCCGGCGGACTCCGCGGCCGTCCCGCCGTCCGCCAAGGAACCGGAGCGCCGCGAGATCAAGGGCCTGCTCGTCACGCACACCTGCTTCACCAGGCCGAAGTCTGGTGAGCCCTACTACGAGGTCAAGGCGAAGACGACCACCGGCAAGGAGATCAAGTTCCTGACGCGCGATGAGTCGGTCTACAAGGAGGCGGCGTCCTTCGAGAGCACCGACCACAAGATCACGGCGATCGTCCACGACGCGAAGAAGGAGACCGAGAACGTCCTCGTCCTGGACGGGCTCGCGATCTACGAAGGCAGCGCGGCGCCGGCGGCCGACAACGGGCTGTTCACCGAGTAGGCCGATGGCACTTCTCTTCGAACACGACGCACACCGCTACTTTCTCGACGGCATCGAGACGCCGTCCATGACGCGGATCCTCCGCGACAGCGGCGTCGTGTCCTTCGAGGGCGTGCCGGAGTTCATCCTGGAGCGCGCGCGCAAGCGCGGGTCCGCCGTCCACGCGCTCTGCCACTACTTGAACGAGAACGATCTCGACTGGGCCTCTGTCGACGAGGCGTATCGCGGGTATCTCGATGGCTGGCGCCGGCTGCGCGACGAGCGGCAGATCGAGCCGCTGCTCTGCGAATACCGCGTCGCCTCGCGCCGGCACCGGCTGACCGGCACGATCGACATCCTCTGCGCGATCGCCGGCGACGGCTGGCTGCTCGATTACGCGACCGGGGATCCGGTGGCCTGCGGGAAGCAGCTGCAGACGGCTGGCTATCTCGGCATGGCGTTCGAATGGTCGGCCGAGGACGCGAAGCTCGCGGCGGTCCTCCGTCGATTCCCGCGCTGGCGCCGAGCGTCGGTCCGTCTGCGCGCCGACGGCACCTTTCAATTCCGTGAATACCTGGATCCGCGCGACTACTCCCGCGTGCAGACGCTCGCGGCCGCGTGGCACATCCGTAGTGAATTTGGCGGCGTCGCGAAAGCCGACGACGTCGCAGCGTAGGAGCCCAATGGCAGCGACAGCTACGAAGAAACGCGCAGCGGCGCCGCCTGAACCGGGCGCGATCGTCCGCTTCTATCCGAACCCAGTGGAAGTCATTCGGGCGTACGTCGAGAGTGACTTCCACCAGCAGCTCGCGACCGAGCACGAGCGCAAGGTCACGCTCCTGGCCGAGGAGGGCGCCGACGTCAGTGACGCCATCTCGTTCCAGCGTGTCGGCGAGCGCCTCGTCGACGTCGCCAGCCACCGGAAGGACGTCGAGGGGTTCTTCAAGCCGCTGAAGGATTTCGCCTACCGGCTGCACCGCATGGTGTGCGATCGCGAGTCCGCGGTCCTGCGGCCGCTGCAGGCCTTCGAGTCCGCGGCCAAGTCAAACGCGCAGGCCTGGCAGCGCGACGAAGAGCGCAAGCGGCGCGAAGAAGAGCAGCGCCGCGCCGAGGAAGGGCGGAAAGCCGAAGAAGAGCGCCTCGCGCGCGAGGCCGAGCTGCTCGAGCAGCGCGGCGAGCCCGAGCTCGCGGCGCAGGTCCTCGAGCAGGCGGTCAACGTGCCGGCGCCGGTTGTCGTGCTGCCGTCGAGCGTGCCGACCGTGCAGGGCATGACGTTCCGCGAGCGATGGTGCTGGAGACCGCTTGGAGGTGATACGCCGCAGGCGAGAGCTAGGGCGATTCAGCTCGCCCCACGCGAGTTCCTGACGCTCGACGAGAAGAAGCTGAACGCCTATGCCCGTTCGCACGGCGCATCAGCGAAAGTGCCGGGCCTCGAGTTCTTCGATGCCGGCTCCGTGGCGGTGAGGACGTAGCCGTGTCGAAGTCTCGCGGCACACCGTTCATCTGGGTTACGTGGCTGACGCCGATTCTCAGCGCCGACGCGCAGTGCGAGTGGGCGCCGTGGTTCAAGGCGCACTACACCTACGACAAGATCGAGCGGAACGATTTCGATCTGGAGCGTTGGAAGGTTGAGCACGCCGCGATGGTCGACGCCCGCGCGGCGCAGCTGCGAGCCGAGGGCTACATCGTCTTCGTCGAGGACCAGAACCAGTTCAGGCTGAAAGGCCAGTCCGCGACGTTGTCGGGGAAGCCGGACATTCTGGCCGTCCGTCCGGACAAGGCGCTCGTCGTCGACTGCAAGAGCGGCAAGCGCCGCGGCTCCGACATCCACCAGGTGCTGTTCTATCTACTCGCGCTGCCGCTCTCGCACGCGAGTCTCAGCGGCCAGCCGCTGCACGGCGAGGTCCAGTACCGCGACGGCAGCGTCCACATCAGTCCCGAAGAATTCACGGGCATCGTGCGCGAGCGGATGGTGGAACTGATCAAGCGGCTCGGTTCTGGTGAGCCGCCGCGGCGCGTTCCTTCCGCGCGCGAGTGCGCCTTCTGCGACATCGGATCAACCGACTGCCCAGATCGGATCGAATCGTCCGTGGCCGACATCGCCGTGCCGGAGCTATTCTGATGGGCTACCGAGACGCTGGCACGCTCGCTGATGCTGTTCGCACGCGGCGCCCGAACCAGAAGCCGCTGCCGTCCGCGTTGTCCAAGGACGAAAAGAAGAAATCGAAGGCCGCGCAGGAGAAGGCGTTCCGTGATGCCGTCTGGGCGCGCGACCACAGCCGCAGCCGCGCGTCAGCGACGCCGCTCGGCCGCAGCGGCACCGATTGGGAGCGCGTCGGCGAGGTTCACCACGTCCTCGCGCGCTCGACGAATCCCGAAGAACGTTTGAATCCCGGCAACGGCATCCTGCTATCGAAAAAAGAGCACCGCCTCGCCGAAACGCCCTGTCCGCACGATCCGGCGCATTGCCTCCTCGACATCGAGGGCCCGATCGACCGCGGCGAACGCCAGACCTTCATCTGGCGCGATGTCCATGGCAACGAAGTGAAAAGGAGAGTCGGATGACGAATCGTATTGTTCGATCGCCGGAGGCGAAGAGCCTCCTCGAGGCCGGCCGGATCATCCTCGCGCACGGAGAAGTCACAGGTCACGCACATGAAGTCTTCGCCGGCGTGGCGGCCGACGACGAGATCGAGATCCCCGCCGCGGACTTCTTCGAAGAGCCGGACGGCCGCCGCATCCTGCTCGTCAATCGGCCCTGCGAACTCCGCCATCAGGAGCACGGCCCGATCGCGCTCGACCCTAGCAACCCGCAGCAGTACCGCCAGGGCGACGTGCTACTGGACCCGATCGGGCCCGGCGCCTGGCAGGTCATTCGTCAGCGCGAATACAGCGCCTCCGAGATTCGGCAGGTCGCGGACTGACCATGGCGACGATGACGCGCACGCGGAAGATCGAGGCGCTGACGCGCGAGCAGGAAGCGCAGCTCCCGGTCTTCCGCGACAAGTGGATCGCGATCGGGCTCTCGACGGCGCCGGCGGAACGCCCGAAAGCGGAGACCGCAATCCGCCTCGCCTACCGGCGAGCCGGATTGGAAGAGCCGGCCACACTCTTGTGGCTCGGCTCGCCGATGGCTGGCGCCATCGGCTACGCCTTCCTGCAGGAATTGCGGCGGCGCCTCCAATCGAAAGATCAGAGCGTGCATCAGAGCGTGGCCGCGCCGGTCGGGGCCTCGGTCTGGGCCTCGGTCTGGGCCTCGGTCAGGGCCTCGGTCGGGGACTGCGGGTACGGCCAGCACGACGCGAACTGGATCGGCTTCCTCGACGCGTTCCGCTCGTTCGGGCTGAAAGAAGAAACAGAACGCATAGACGGCCTGACGCAGCTGACGGAATCGTGCGGATGGTACTGGCCGTTCAAGGGCCTCTGCATCCTGACGGAGCGGCACTCCGAGCTGCGGCGCGACGAACGCGGGCGATTGCACAGCGAGAACGCCGCCGCGGTGAAGTATCCGGACGGCTGGTCGATCTACGCCTGGCACGGCGTCCGCGTCGCCGAAGCGGTCATCCTCAGACCGGAAACGATCACTGTTGAGCAGATCCACAAAGAGCCGAACGCTGAAATCCGCCGCGTGCTGCTCGAGCGCTATTCGTTCGACCGCTACATCGCCGACAGCGGCGCGCAGCCGATTCACACCGACGAAACCGGAACGCTGTATCGGTGCGAGCTCGTCGACGATGAACCACTCGTCGTCGTGCGCGTGAAAAACGCGACGCCGGAGCCAACGGGCGAATTCAAGAATTATGTTCTTCGCGTGCCGCCTGATGTGCGGACCGCGCGCGCCGCGGTGGCGTGGACGTTCAACCAGAAGCCTCGTTCCTATAAGCCGGTGCAGGAAACGTAGGTGCGGATGGCCTGGAAGATCGCGGCGTATCTCGTGCTGCCCGGCGGCTTTGTCGCCGCCGCGATCGCCGTCGGCGTCTGGCTGCGGAAGCGGTGGCTCTCAGCTGATGCCGCCCGCGTCGACGCCCTGATTGACCAGAACCGCGCGAAGCCGGTCGACGGCATGAAGACCCACGACGAAGGCCTCCGCCAGACGACCGAGCAGCGCCGGGCGATCGCTGACCGGATGCGGCGCCGAGCGGCGCATGTGGAATCCGGTTCGGCATCTGGTGAGGTCGTTCGATTGAAGGAGCGGCGTTGATGCCGTGGATCCTCAGCTTCCCGGAGCTCGTCGACCAGGCGCACCGGCTCGTCGCGGAGCAACGCTTCCGCGTGGCGTCAGTGGCGTACGAGGAAGCGGCGCGCTCGGCGCCGACGGAGGCGTACGGGACCGAGATGCTCGAGTTCGCGGCCACGTGCGCGCGGCTCGGGATGGAGCAGGAGCTGTCCTGGTCATGATCCGTGAAGAATCCGAGACGATGCCGGCGTATCGCGTGCATCTAGATCAACGGCTCGAAGAGAGCCAGGTGCCGGTCACCCTTCGTGAAGGGCTGCGAGAGTACATCACGATTCGACGGCCCGTCGGTCATTTCCTGACGGCGGTGCTCTCGAATGACCTCGCCGGCGCCTGCGCGCGCGGGGATGAATTCGTTCTGCCGCATCTCTCTCGAATCGTTTTCTTTCTCTGGAATTACGCGCCTGGTAATTGCTGGGGAACGTCCGATCGGGTCGCCCTATGGTTGGCGGATCCGAATCCGCCGCCAGAGGTCTTCGAATAATGGCGGCGCTTCACGACAAGACCGACGCGGAGCTGAAGACGATGCTGCGCTACGAGCTGGAGATCGAGCAGCGCCGATCGAGCGCGGTCCGGCTGGAGAAATCGAGAAAGAAGGTGGCGCGGTTGATTGCGGAGTTGGAGCGGCGGGGAATCTCTCGATACGCGTAGACGCGCGGGCGACGACGCGCAGGCCTTCGTCGCGGCTGGTTTCTGGATTCCCAAACAACGACCTATGTGGGCTCGGCTCGATGACGCGCTCATCGACCATCGAAAAATTTCGGCGGCGGCGACGTTCCTGAAACGGAACGGCGACGGCCGGGCGATCGCGTTGGGGTTCTTCGCTGTCGCCTTGATGTGGACGAACAAGCACCTGACGGACGGCTTCATTCCGGAGGATGTCGTGGAAGGTTTTCCGCACGTCAAACAACCGCTCGCCGTCGCTGACGCGCTTGTGCGAGCGCAATTGTTCGAGCGTGTCGAGGGCGGTTTTCAGATTCACGATTTCTCCGACTACAACCCGCCAGCGGAACGCATCAAGAAGAAGCGAGAGGAGGATCGCGCGCGAAAGCGCAGTAAATGACGAGGTGGATTCCGCGCGGATTCCGCGCGGAATCCGCGGCGACTCACTGAGCTGGAGTCGACGGATCAATCGTTGCCGGGATGACTGGCCGCTCATACGCGCGCGACGCGCGCGCGATCGCGATCCGGATCCCGTACCAGATCCCGATCTTTCACAACATACCGGTAGCTGAAACGTACGGGTTCTTTCGGTTGTGTCAGAGGTAATTCGAAGGGTTAGAGCAGCGCGACGCAGACGTCGCGCGAGATTTTCAGGATGCTGAGCCGACGAAGACAAGAACAGACGCCGCCGACCTGGTATCAGCGGTATCTCTGCTCGCCAGAATGGATCCGGCGTCGCGCTCGTGCGCTGCAGCTCGCGAAGTGGCGCTGTCAGGAATGCTGGGCGCGCAGTTCGAAAGAAGCGCCGCTCGAGGTGCATCACCTGACGTACGAGCGGCTCGGCGCCGAGCTCGATGTAGACCTGATCGTCTTATGTCCGACCTGTCATCACCGGGCTCATTACGGCGCTCGGACGATGACGCCGACGAACCCTGACCCGATCGGCGTCTACACGGCGATGGTCTACTCGGTGCTCGAACAGGGGCGGTTTGGCAACACGCCGGACCTGGTGGAAGCCGTCGCCGCGGCGTGCCGCCGGAACCATGTGAAGGCCATCTCGGAACGGATCCAGACCGCCATCGTGCGCGTAGAGGCCGCGAAGAAAGTCTTCGTGTTCTCACCCGAACGTCGCTTCGAGGTCGTACCACCGCGCGAGTTCTTCACCACGATCGGCCGCGAAGAAGCCGTCGCCATCTTGCAGCGCCTGGGCGCGAAGCCGATCAAACCGATGCCGCCGACGTCGCCGCTACTCGCGATGACAGACGACAAGGTACGCGCGCTGCGCATCGTGATGCAGGAGATCCGCGAGCACGCCGTTCGATGTAATCGCCTCGAGGACGAAGTCATCAAGGGGATCGCCTGATGCCGGACACCCTCTTCGACCTGTCGGCGCCTCGGCGTGGACGCGTGCAGAGCGAGTCGCTCGAGGAGCAGCTCGTGCGCGCGGGGCTGCCGCGGCCGCGGCGGGAATATGCGTTCGCGAAGACGCTCTTCGGGCGGGATTGGAAATTCGACTACTGCTGGTTCGACCCGTTTCGGATCGCGCTCGAAGTCGAGGGCGCGCTCTTCGGCGGCCGCGTCGTCAACGCCGGCGTCGGCGCCTTCGAGTACCGCAAGAACCGGAAGACGGGCGAGAAGATCCGCGTCGCGATCGAGGCGGGGACGATCCTGCGGCTCGGCGGCCGCCACAACACCGGCGAAGGCCTGCGTCGCGATCTGGAGAAATATTTTTACGCTTCTGCCCTCGGCTGGGTGCTCGTGAAGGCGATGCCGGACGACGTGCGCAGCGGGGAAGCCGTGCGCCTGGCGCAGGAAGCGTTCACGTTCCGGCGGAAGTACTGCCCACTCGCCGGCCACACCGAGTTTCCCGAGTTGACATTCCGATCGCCGGCGGCGCCGGCGTCACCCGTTTCCACCGAGCCGCGGCGTGTCCCACGTCCGGCGCCGGTGCCCTGGTAGGAGGCGATTGATGGCGAAGAAGCGCGAGAAGAAGCCGAAGCCGCAGCGGCTCAAGAAAGTCACCGTCACCGTCCTCGAGCGCGCGGAACACGAGCGGATGTACGAACTGCTCGACGCGCTCATCGAGGAGCATCACGACGATCTGCGCGAGGCGAAGATCAAGCTCGCGTGGAACACGTCCTGGCAGCCGGACGTCGACGGCCGCGTCGTGCTCGGGAAGTGCATCCTCCGGCGCGATCTCGATCGCGAGCTCGCCGACGTCGACGCGGTGATCGCCATCCACGAGAAGTTCTGGACCCACGACACGACGACGCCGCAGATGCGGCGCGCGCTGCTCGATCACGAGCTCTGTCACCTGATGCCGCGGCTGGACGGCGCCGGCGAGCAGATGCAGGACGAGCGCGGCCGTAAGGTGTGGCGGATGCGGAAGCATGACATCGAGGAATTTTCAGAAATCGTCGAGCGGCACGGCTGCTACAAGCGGGACCTTGAGCAGTTCCAGCAGGCGATGGACCGCGCCCGGGCGAGGACCAGCGGCGACGCCTGGATTGGGTATTCGCGCCTCCAGGAGCAGCTCCGCGCGGCCGGCGCCGGGATCCCGCTCGATGTCATCACGACCTGGACGGAAGACCAGCGCCGCGAGGCGATGACGTGGGCGATCGTGCGGGCCGAGCACGTGGGCCAGGTGTTCGAGACGAAGCCGCCGGCGTTCGTCCTCGAGGCGATTCCTGGCGGGACGCTGACGCAGAGCGTCGCGGTGACACCGGCGCCGGCGGAGACGGTGCCGTTCTGAAAACCTGTCGCGGCGGGCACGACGGGCCGCTCGCCGATCGGCCGCCGAAGGCGAAGCAGCGGACGGTGAACATCGAGACCATCTGCCGCGCGTGCGGGATCGTGGTGATGGAAACAAGCTGGCGAAAGGACGTCTGGCAACGTATGGCAGCACAGACACACACGATCACGATTCCGCAGACGCCAGGCCGGTGCCGGTGGTGCCGGTGCACGTACAACAACCCGTGCGCGGAAGGCTGCGCCTGGGCAAACCGCGAGCAGACGCTCTGCACGGCGTGTGTCCCGCTCGATGCGGCACTGAAGTCTGCAGCCGGCCGGCGAAACCTCGCGGAGTTCATTCAGGGCGAGAACTTCGACGTCGTGCGCGTCGCGAAAGATCCGAGGAAGTGCATCCGACCGGAGTGCGATCGCAAGCGGAAGTCACGTCGACACAAGCTCTGCTCGTGGCACAGCCAGGCGGCATGAGGTTCGTGTACTTCGTCGACGGCGTCGCGTTCCGCGGTGGCAAGCGCGTCTGGACGAAAGCGGACGATCGCGCGCTGCGGAAGCTCTATCCGGATCTGCCGACGGTCGACGTCGCCAAGCAGATCGGCCGCACGATCAAAGCGACGTACGCGCGCGCGAAAGAGATGGGCCTTCACAAGAGCGCCACCTTCATGGCTTCGCCGGCGGCGTATCGATTCCGCCGCGACTACCACGCCGGTTGGGAACATCGCTATCCCAAGGGTCACGTACCGGCGAACAAAGGCCTGCGACGCCCAGGTTATTCAGTCGGCCGCGGCCGCATGCAGGAGACGCAGTTCAAGAAAGGCGTTCCGTCCAGGAACTACATGCCG
>DASQHH010000726.1:0-2321 GCA_035632195.1 Vicinamibacterales bacterium | reverse complement strand
AGGACGCGCGCGAAGCTCCGCATGAGCAGCGCGGACCCGACGAGCAGCACGAGCGCGATCGCGACTTCGCCGATCACGAGCACCGTCCTCACGCTTGCCCGCGCGGGCGCCGCGGAACGGCCGCCCTCGGCGAGCGCATCGCGCAAATCGGCACGCGACGCCCGCAGCGACGGCACGAGCCCGAACACCAGCGGGGTGATCAGCGCGAGCGCGAGCGTGAAAACCAGCACCGTGCCATCCACGCCGATCGTCTCGTGCCGCGGCAGCGCCAGACCGTTCAACGATCGGAGCAGCCGTATCAGCCACGCGGCGAGCAGCAGACCCGCCGTCGCCCCAAAGACGCCGAGCACCGAACTCTCGACCAGCAGCTGCCGCACGAGACGCCCGCGCCCGGCGCCCAGCGCCGCACGGACCGCCATCTCCGTGCGACGTTCCTCTCCCCTCGCCAGGAGCGTCGTCGCAACGTTCGCGCACGCGATCAGCAGCACCAGGCCGACGGTCCCGAGCAGCAGGACGAGCGCGTCTCGGGACTCGGGCGGCACGATGACGTCCTTCAGCGGGGTCGTCACGACGCCGATGCCGTTCTCGTCGTTGCCGTATTGCTGCTTGAGCTGGCGGCCGATCATCTCCATCTCAGCCGACGCCGTCGCCACCGTGACGCCGGGTCTCAGGCGCGCGACGACGGTCCAGTTATGCGAGGTCCGGCCGCCCGTATCGGGCTCGAGTTCGGCGGGCACCCAGACCTCAGCGCCCTCCGCATAATCGAACCCATCGGGCATCACGCCAACCACGCGGGCCGCCTTGCCGTCGATCTTGACCGTGATTGCGGACAGATCGGTATTCGATCCGAGCGCGGTCTGCCAGAACCGGTGGCCGACGATCACGGCCGGCACGCCGTTCTGCCGCAGCTCTTCGGGCGCGAAGGTGCGACCCAGCCACGGCGCCACGCCGATGACGTGAAAGAACCCGTCGCTGACGACGCAGGCCTGCGCGAACTTCGGCTCAGCCGAGCCGAGCACGGCTTGCGTGTAGCAGCCGTACTCCGACATCCCGTCGAAGCTCGTCGCCCGCTGACGCCAGTCGAGAAAGTTCGGATGCGACACGTGCGACGCGCCGCCGCGGGCGTTGCGCTCCTTCAACTGGACGACCCGGTCTGGCTCGTTGAACGGCAGGGGCCGGAGCACGACGCCGACGATAATGCTGAAAATGGCCGTGTTCGCGCCGATGCCAAGCGCGAGCGTCAGCACCGCGACGAGTGTGAAGGCAGGCCGCTTGAAGAGAGCGCGGAAGGCGTGTCGAAGTTCGGTCATGATCATTTGACGGCCTGAAGCAGATCGATCGTTGCCTACTCCACGCGCAGCACGGCGAGCGGCGGCAGGCGGGATGCGCGCCGCGCCGGAACATAACAGGCGCCGAGGGCCGACAGCGCGAGCACGAACGGCACCGCGATCATGGTGATCGGATCGAAGGCGCTGACGTCGAACAGGAGGCGCCCGAGAAGCGGCGCCGCGGGCAGCGCGCACCCGCTACCGATCACCAGACCGATCGCGAGCATCCGTCCCCCATCGCGGAGCACCAGCGCGATGATGCCGCGCGCATCGGCGCCGAGCGCCATGCGAATGCCGATTTCGCGCATCCGCTGGGCGACGGTGAACGACAACACGCAGTAGACGCCAATGCAGGCGAGCGTGAGCGCGAGGATCGCGAGCGTCGTGGCCGCGACCGCCGCGACGCGGGACGGCAGCAGCCACGTCCGCAGCAGCGACTCGAGCGTCACCGCCTCGAATCGAAGATCCGGCTCGAGCGAGGCGGCGCCGGCGTCGAGCGTTTGCGCGAGAACACCCGCATCGCCGCTCGTGCGAACGATCAGGTGGAGATCGCGTGGATCCGCGGCGGCGCCCGCGGGCAGATAGAGCGCCATCTCTTTCTCGCGCCAGATCGCCGCGTTTGCCGCATCGCGAACGACGCCGACAATCGTCCACTCGGCCGGCAGTCCTTCGACATGAACCGTGTGCCCAAGGGCGGAATCACCCGGCCAGAAGCGACGCGCCAGGCCTTCGCCGATCATCGCGGTGCCGCGCTCACCGGCGGTGAACGTGCGGCCGGCGACGAGCGGAATCTGGAGCGTCGCGAAATATTCTGGCGATACGGATGACACGATCGTCATCTCCGGCGCGCCCGCGGCGACGGCGGCGATCGTCACCCGGGCGCGGCGAACCCCGCCGTGAAGCGGGACGTGCGACGTGACCGCCACGGAGACGACGCCGGGGATCTGTCGCGCGCGGGCCGCGAGCGCGTCGTTGAACTCTTCGGCGCGCACC
>DASQHH010000725.1:0-3276 GCA_035632195.1 Vicinamibacterales bacterium | reverse complement strand
GTTTCTGCTGAAGCACCCCGGCTCGAAAGTCATCTACGACCTGCGCGCGAGCTACGCCGTCCGCGACACGGCGGCCAGGTACGGCAGCGAGGCCCTCATGAACCGGGTGGGCCACGCCTTCTTCAAGCGCCGCATGCGCGAGACCAACGCCATTTTCGGCGGCGAGGTCACCGGCCACTATTATTTCCGCGACAACTTCTACGCGGACAACGGCTTCATCCCGGCGCTGCTGATGCTGGAGTTGATGTCGAAGAAAGGCCAGAGCCTGCAGGAGCTCGTGCGGCCGCTCGAGGAGAAATACTTCATCTCCGGCGAGATCAACACCAAGCTCGCGAGCATGGCGCAGGTGCCGGCGAAGCTCGATCAGATCGCGGCGAAGTACGGCGACGGCAGGCAATACAAGCTGGATGGACTCTCCGTCGAATACCGCGACTGGCACTTCAACGTGCGGGCGTCGAACACCGAGCCGCTTCTGCGCCTGAACCTCGAAGCGCAGACCCCGGCGATGATGACCGCGAAGCGCGACGAAGTTCTCGCCCTCATCCGCGGATAGAAACGGCGGGAGGGTGCCGGTGGCGCACGGCGTCGATACGACCTCGAGTTCGAGGACACCGTCGCCCCCGCACCATTGAGATCGACCCGGCACGTGGGTGATTACGCGGCTCTCCCCGCGAACTGGCTCTGATAGAGCTCGGCGTAGCGTCCCCTCACCGCCAACAGCTCGTCGTGTGTTCCCTGCTCGACGATGCGGCCCTTGTCCATCATCAGGATCGTGTCCGCGTTGCGAATGGTCGACAGCCGGTGCGCGATGACGAACGTCGTCCGTCCGCGCATCAGCCCGTGCATCGCGCGCTGGATGAGCACCTCCGTGCGGGTGTCGACGCTGCTCGTGGCTTCGTCGAGGATGAGAATCGCCGGATCGGCGACGAAGGCGCGTGCGATCGTCAACAGCTGCTTCTGCCCTTCCGAGAGGTTGCTGGCCACTTCGTTGATCGGCGTGTCGTAGTTGTGCGGCAGCGTCCGGATGAAGTGGTCCGCGTGCGCCGCCTTCGATGCCGCGACGATCTCGGCCTCGCCTGCGTTCGCCCGTCCGTAGGCGATGTTCTCGCGGATGGTGCCCGAGAAGAGCCACGTGTCCTGCAGCACCATGCCGAAGGTCCGCCGCAGCGAACCTCTTTTCATGTGCCGGATGTCGACGCCGTCCACGCGGATGGCCCCGCGGTCCACGTCGTAGAAGCGCATCAGCAGATTGACGAGCGTCGTCTTTCCCGCGCCCGTATGCCCGACGATGGCGATCGTCTTCCCCGGCGCGATGTCGAGCCGCATGCCCTCGATGAGCGGCACGTCCGGTTGGTACTGGAAGCTGACGTCGTCGAAAGTGACTGCGCCGCGCGGCGACGCAATCGTCTCCGCCTCCGCCGAATCGGGTGTCTCCTCCGGCTCGTCCAGCAGATCGAAGACGCGCTCCGCCGACACGATCGTCAACTGGATGACGTTCGCGATGCCGCTCAACTGCGTGATCGGCATATTGAACTGCCGTCCGTACGAGATGAACGCCTGCACGTCGCCGATCGGCAGCGACCGCCTGGTCACGAGCACCCCGCCAATCACCGCCACGAGCACGTATCCGATGTTGCCGACGAACATCATCGTCGGCCAGATGATGCCGGTGACGAACTGCGCGCGCCACGCGCCGTCGTAGTAATCTCCGTTCAGCTTCTCGAACTTCTCGATCGACCTGCGTTGATGCCCGAACGCAGTGACGATCGCGTGTCCCGCGTACATTTCCGTGACGTGAGCGTTCAGTCCGCCGAGCGCGATCTGCTGCTTCATGAAGAACTTCTGCGACCGCTTCGCGATCTTCGCAACGATCACCATGCTGATCGGCAGCGTCAGGACGATGACAAGTGTCAGAATCCAGCTGATGGTGAGCATCATCGTGATGACGCCGATGAGCGTCAGCGCCGACGTCAGCAGCTGCGTGAGGTTCTGCTGAAGCGTCGAGCTGATGCTGTCCAGATCGTTTACGGCGCGGCTCATTACCTCGCCCTGCGTCCGCGAATCGAAGAACTTCAGCGGCAGCCGGTCGAACTTCGCCTCCACCTGCCGGCGCATCTCGTAGACCGTCCGCTGGGCAATGTTCGCCATGAGGTACTGCATCACGTACTGAAACGCATTGCCGATGATGTAAAGGATGACGAGTCCGCCCAGGATGCGGCCGACATAGTCGAAGTCGACGTGCGCGCCGGGCACGCCGCGCGCTTTCGCGAGGAAGCCCTCGAAAATGCGCGTCGTCGCCATCCCGAGAATCTTCGGGCCGAGTACGCTGAACACCGTGCCGATCGAGCCGGCTGTGGTGACGAAAACGAGCGCGGTACGATGCGGACGCAGGTAGCCAAGCAGGCGATTCGCCGTCGCCTTGAAGTTCTTCGCCTTCTGCGTCGGCATGCCGAGGCCGCCGATCGGGCGGCCGCCGAACATGTCGCGCGGCGGCGGCACGCCGGCCGGCCGTCCCGCCTGTCCCGCCGTCGCCTGCCCTGGCTGCTCTTTCGCGTCGCTCATGCGACCTCCTCGAGTGCGACTTGCGAGCCGACGATTTCGCGATAGACCTCGTTGCTCTCGAGCAGCTGCTTGTGCGTGCCGACGCCGACAACGCGACCCTCATCCAGGACGACAATGCGGTCGGCATCCACGATGGTGCTGACGCGCTGCGCGACGACGAAGACGGTGGCGCCCGCGACCTCGGACCGGAGCGCGGCGCGGAGCCTCGCGTCGGTCGCGTAGTCGACGGCAGAGAAGCTGTCGTCGAAGACGTACACGTCCGGCCTCCGGACGATGGCGCGCGCGATGGAGAGGCGCTGCTTCTGCCCGCCCGACAGATTGGTCCCGCCCTGCGAGACCGCCGCCTCGAACTTCTCCGGCATCGCGTCGATGAACTCCATGGCCTGCGCGACGGTCGCCGCGCGGCGCACCTCCTCGTCGGATGCATCCCCGCGGCCGTACCGGATGTTCGCGGCGATGGTGCCCGTGAAGAGGACGGCCTTCTGCGGAACGAAGCCGATGCGCGACCGGAGCTCCTCCTGCGTCATCTCGCGGACGTCGACGCCGTCGACGAGCACGCGGCCCTGATTGACGTCGTAGAAGCGCGGGATCAGTCCGGCGAGCGTCGACTTCCCCGATCCGGTGCCGCCGATGATGGCGGTGATCTCGCCCGGGCGCGCGGTAAAGGTCACGCCCGTCAGGGCCGGTTCTTCGGCGCCGGGGTACTGGAAAGTG
>DASQHH010000724.1:0-2131 GCA_035632195.1 Vicinamibacterales bacterium | reverse complement strand
CGTCGACGACGAGGACGCGGACGCCATTCATGCCGCAGAGAAATATACACGACGCCCGGTGCAACGCCGCGCATGGGGGCGGCGCCCCGCTATTGCGCGCGGACGCGGAACCGGAGCGCGTTGTGCGACTCGTTGCTGGCCTGTGTCGTTTCGTATTCCAGCGTGAAGACCCAGCCGGCGACCGTGTTCCTAATGGTGATGTTCTGCTGGACGGCGGTCATGTCCGACGTCAGCGTGATGTTGGCGTTGAAGAGAATCGTGTCGCCGGCCGCGGCGTCCACCGCGCCACCCGGCGTCAGCGCGTCCCGCAGCTGCGCTTCGGTCGACACCGTGCAGACGCCGCCGGGACACGAGGGGGTTTGCGCCAGTGCAGCGGGCGCGGCGCCGAGCACGACGCCGGCGACGAGCACACACCAGACGATTCGATCACGCAAGGCACACCGCCGCTGACGCATGAACATAAGAGGTGAGCTTTCCCTGGGGGAGGGAAACAGCCCGCCATATTAGCCCACAGTTCGCACCTACGTGAATTGGCCGTACGACGCTCTGTGTGCTCTGCGGTTAATCTTAGTCGTGGGAGGATTCATGACGCTGCGCCTGGGATTCCTGCTGCTGTCAATTGCCGTGACGTTCGTGCAGAGCGGCGTCGTCCGCACCGCCGATCCCATCAAGCGCGGGCTGAAGCTGACCGACTTTCCACGCACGATAAAGGTCACCGACAACGTCTACACGTACGAGGACTTCCACAGCGGCGACGAGAAGTTCACCACGACCAACATGTTCGTCGTCACGCGCGAGGGCGTCGTCGTCGCCGACGGGCAGGGCGGGCGCGCGGAGACAAAGGGGCTCGTCGACGCGGTCGCGAAGGTGACGCCGCAGCCGATCAAGTACGTCGTCATCTGCTCGGACCACGGCGACCACACCGCTGGCAACGCCTCGTTTCCGCCGGACGTGAAGTACATCATCCATCCCACGTCGAGGGCGATTCTGGAGCGATCCCCGAACGGCTGGAAGCCGCCGGCCGACGCCATCGTCGTCCCCGATCGCTATTCGTTCACGCTGGGCGGCGAGAGCTTCGACGTGCTGTTCCTGGGCCGCGCGCATACCGGCGGCGACCTCAGCGTGATCCTGCCGCTGCAGAAGATCGCGTTTCTGAGCGAGACGTTCCTGAACCGGGTGTTTCCGGCGATGCGGTCCGCGTACCCGACCGAATGGCTGCGCGCGATCGACAGGGCCGAGGCGCTGAAGGCGGATATCTACATCCCCGGCCACGGCTTCACGGAGTCCGGCCCCGTGTCGCGCGAGGAGCTGATCGCATATCACCGCGCGCTGAAAGCGGTCATCGACGAGGCGACCCGGCTCCACAACGGCGGTATTCCTGCGGACCAGGCGGCGAAGCAGGCGAACTGGGGCCAGTACGCGTCCTGGACGCTCGCGTCGTCACAAGGTCCCATCGCGATCAGGAAGGTCTACGAGGAGTTGGACGGCAAGTTGCGCTGACGATCGAACCGTTCTGTCCAGAGAGTTCCACCGACACCGCCGCTTGAGGGCTGTACACCGAAGAAACCGCGCAGTACACCGTCGTTTGCTGCGGCTCCTGTCCTTGGAGTTCCACTGCACGTTGCTGCGGTCGACCGCACTGTCCGTCGAGTCCGACCGCTGGCCCTCCGCATTGCCCGCTTACGGCCTGCACCAGCCCCGCTTGTCTTCCGAGTCCGCCTGACTGTCGCTCGAGTCCGCCGGCGCGTGGCTGGCAGCCGCTGGCCGAAAACAATCGCCCTCGCATGTCGTTGAACGCGGGGCGCTTATAGGACTGGCCGGGCCAGGTCGGCAGTTGATCACAATAATTAAGTAGAGGGGAATGGAGCTCAGTATGAACACACAGAACGAACGGGAGTACGAATCGACGGTCAACGCCCTCCGCTTCTGCGAGGCGAACCGTCCGGCCTTCGAGACCGCGCCGACAGGGTCGGGGCTCATCGACGAACCCTTCCGGCAGGTTGGCGACATGGATCGGTTGTCCGCCGATCAGCAGTCCAGGCGCGGCATGGCCCTCGAGGCCACCAGCGCCCGCGGCGACAGCGTGACGGTGCTCCTCGGCAGCATCGGCGCCATCGTGGCCGCCGCACGC
>DASQHH010000723.1:0-4241 GCA_035632195.1 Vicinamibacterales bacterium | reverse complement strand
AACATCGGCGTGACGCTCGTGCCCGCGAAGGAGGAGATGCTCGGCAACACGCGGCTCGAGCTGCTGGTGCTGATGGGCGCGGCCGCTGCGGTGCTGCTGATCGCCTGCGCGAACCTGGCGAGCCTGCTGCTGTCGAGGGCCGCGGGACGTCGCGGCGAGCTCGCCGTCCGCGCCGCGCTCGGCGCGAGCCGCGGGCGGTTGACGCGCCAGCTGATGGTCGAAGGCATCATGCTGTCGCTGGCCGGCGCCGTTGCCGGGCTCGCGATCGTGCCGCTCGCCGGCAGCCTCCTCTCGAGCCTCGTGCCCATCGGCATTGCGGCCGTCACCTTCGCGCTCGACCTCCGCGTCCTCGCGTTCACGTTCGCGATTGCCGTCACCACCGGACTGCTGTTCAGCGTCGCGCCCGCGCTGCAGGCGGGCCGCCTGTCGCTCCTGGAGGCGCTGCAGCTGCAGTCGCGATCGACCGCCGGGGGCGGCAGCCGCGCAACGCGCGACGCGCTGGTCGTGCTGCAGATCGCCGCCGCCGTCGTCCTGCTCGTCGGCACCGGATTGATGGTCCGCACGCTCTTCAACCTGCGCGCGCTGGATCTCGGGTTCAGCCCGGATCGCCTGCTGACGATGAGGACGACGCTGCCGCGGCCGAAGTATGCAGACGGCAAGGCGCGGACGGCGTTCTTCGATCGCGTCGTCGCGGGCGTGCAGGCGCTGCCCGGCGTGGAACACGCCGCGTTCGCGTCGAACCTGCCGTTCACCACGACCGGCAATTCGACGGCGTTCTCCATCGAGGGCCGCACCCCGCAGCCGGGACAGATCAACGACGCGCTCTTCCGCGGCGTGACGGCCGACTACCTGTCGACCATCGGCGTCCGGCTCGTCGAGGGGCGGCTGATCGACGATCGCGACGGACCCGAAGCGCCGCGCGTCGTGGTGATCAACGAGATGCTCGCGCGGCTGTTCTTTCCCGGAGAGTCGCCGCTCGGCCATCGCCTGAACTTCAGCGGCCGCACCAATCCGTGGCACACCGTCATCGGCGTCGTGCATGACGTGCGCGAGCGCGGCTACGAGGCGTCGATGAAGGCCGGCGTGTACTTCCCGTCGGCGCAGGCGCCCGAAGCGTGGGCGATTCCGGAGTATCTCGTCGTGCGCGCGCGCCGCGACCCGGCAGAGTTGACGGAGTCCATTCGCCGCGTCGTCGCATCGGTCGATCCCGCGCAGCCGATTGCGTCGATCCGATCGATGGACGACATTCTCGACCTCGAGGTGGCCGACCGACACCAGCAGATGGTGTTGCTCGGGGCGTTCGCGGGGCTGGCGGTGCTGCTCGCGTCGCTCGGGCTCTACGGCCTGCTGGCGTACGCGGTCGCGCAGCGGAGCCGCGAGATCGGGCTCCGCGTCGCGCTCGGCGCGTCACCGCGCGCCGTGGTGGCGATGGTCGCCGCGCGCGGGTTCGCACTGACGGGCATCGGCCTTGCGGCCGGCAGCGTCGCCGCCGCGGCATCGACGCGCGCCATGCGCAGCGTGCTGTACGGCATCTCGCCGACCGATGGCGTCACGTTCGGCGTCGTCGTCGCGGTGCTCGGCGTGGTTGCCTGTGCGGCGAGCATTGTGCCGGCGGCGCGCGCCGCGCGCGTGGATCCGATGGTGGTGTTGAGGGACGTGTGATATTCCGGGTCGCGCTCCGATCCGTCGTGCGGTCGACATTCGTCTCGACGCTCGCGATCGTGGCCTTCGCGCTCGGCATCGGCGTGACGACCGCCGTGTTCAGCATCTTCAACGGCGTCCTGCTGTCGCCCCTGCCGTATCCCGATTCCGACCGCCTGGTGACGGTGTACGACGTGCAGCCGTCCTGCGGCACGTGTCCGGCATCCTTCCCGAAGTACACCGACTGGAAGGAACGGAATCACGTCTTTTCGGCAATCGGCGGTTCGTCGGAAGGATCGATGGTCCTGACCGGCGCCGGCGACCCGACGCGTGTCCGCACGTCGGTGACGACCGCGTCGTTCGGCGACGTGTTCGGCATCCGGCCGCAGTTCGGGCGGTGGTACACGGAAGACGAAGATCGCCCGGGCGGACCGAAGGTCGCGGTCCTGTCGGCCGATCTCTTCGCGCAGCAGTTCGGGTCGGACCCGTCTCTCGTCGGCCGGACGATCACGCTGAACGGCGACTCGTACCAGGTCATCGGCGTGCTGCCGGCGTCGTTTGCACATCGGCGCTCGCAGGTGTTCGTGCCGCAGCAGCGCAAGCTCGATCCCGCGACGCGCGGCAGCCACTTCCTGCCCGTCTACGCGAAGCTCAAGCCCGGCGTCACGCTCGCGCAGGCGGCCGCCGAGATGCGCACGCTCGGCGTGACGCTGGCGCGTGAGTTCGGCAACAACCACGGCATCGACGTCCAGTCGTTCTTCGAGGCGACGGTCGGCAGCGTCCGGACGCCGCTCCGGGTGCTGCTCGGCGCCGTGCTGTGCGTCCTGCTGATCGCCTGCGCCAACGTCGCGAACCTGCTGCTCGCCGCGGGACTGGCGCGGCGGCGCGAGCTCGCGATTCGCGTCGCGCTCGGCGCGTCGACTCGCGATCTGGCCCGCCAGATGACCGTCGAGAGCCTGATGCTGTCGCTGACCGGCGGCGCGATCGGCGTCCTGCTTGCGGTGTGGACCGTGCGGACGTTCGTGTTCCTTGCCGGCACCCAGCTGCCGCGCGGGACGACGATCGCCGTCGACGGGCGCGTCCTGTGGTTCGCCGCCGGCGTCTCGATTGCGACCGGCATCTTCTGCGGCCTGTGGCCGCTCGCGCGTCTGCGCTTGAGCGAGCTCGCGTCGGCCGTCCGCGAAGGCGACGTCCGCAGCGGAAGCGCCGCGGGGCGCCGCTTCGGCAACGCGCTCGTCGTCGGCGAGATCGCGACGGCGTTCGCGCTGCTCGTCGGTGCGGGGCTGCTCGTGAAGAACCTGGTGCTGCTGCACAACCGGGACGCCGGCATCCGCACCGATCGGATCGTCGCCTTCGATCTCTCGCTGGCAGGCCCCCGCTACAGGGAGAACGATCAGCAGGTCGCGTTCTATCGCGCGCTGTACGACCGGCTCTCGCATGCCGGCGGCGTCGAGAGCGTCGGCATGACGAGCCACCTGCCGATGTTCAACTACGGCTGGAACGGCGAATTCCAGATCGAGGGCGGCACGCCGTGGGGGCCGAACGAAGCGCCGCTCGTCGAGTATCGCTGGATTTCGGGCGACTACCTGAAGACGATGGGCATCCGTCTGCTCGAGGGGCGGCTGCTCGACGCGCACGACGGCAGGACTTCGCTGGCCGTCATGATCAACCAGTCGATGGCGAAGAAGTTCTGGCCCGGCAAGGACCCGGTCGGCAGGCGGTTCGGCCAGGGCGGCGACACGTCGAAGTGGTACGAGGTCGTCGGCGTGCTGAGCGACGTCCGGTCGATCAGCCTCGCGCGGAATGCGCCGTTCGAGTTCTACCGCACACTCGATGAATCGGCGTTCAACGGAATGACCGTCGTCGTCCGCACGGTCGACGAGGATCCCATGACGATCGTGCCGGCCGCGCGGCAGATCGTCGCCCAGCTCGATCCGGCGCTGCCGCTCAATAACGTGCAGACGATGGAACACGTCGTCGGCGAATCGGTGGGGCAGCCGCGGCTCATGTCGGCGCTGACGACGCTCTTCGGCGCGCTCGCGGGCGCGCTGGCCATCGTCGGCGTCTACGGCGTGATGGCGTACAACGTGCGGCGGCAGCGGCGCGAGTTCGGGATCCGCCTCGCGCTCGGCGCCGATTCAGCGCGCGTCCGCAATCTCGTGGTCGCGCGCGGACTGACGCTGGCGGTCATCGGCGTCGCCATCGGGCTTGCAGCGTCGTGGGCGCTGACCGGCGTGCTGCGCTCGATGCTGAACGACGTGCGGCCGACGGATCCCATCATCTTCGTCGCCACCGCGGTCGGCGTCGTCGCCGTCGCGACGCTCGCGAGCTGGCTGCCCGCGCGCGCCGCAGGCCGAGTCGATCCGATGGTCGTGCTCAGGGACGTGTAGGGCGGGCCTTCAGGCTCGCCGAGGCAGCCCTAAAGGGCTGCCCTACATCACTGCGGCGTAATGTCCTTCTGCAGGAACGGCACGCCGTCTGTCAACCACTTTGGCGCCGGCGCACCTTTCAGGTAGTGGTCGAAGAATTCGAAATACCGCGTCGTCAAATCCTTGCGGTTCGGCATGCCGCGCAAGCCGTGGCCTTCGCCCGGATACGCG
>DASQHH010000722.1:0-5810 GCA_035632195.1 Vicinamibacterales bacterium | reverse complement strand
GCGCGGCCGCGCGCGGACGCCGAGAGTGCCGCGCGATCGATCAGACCGAAGATCTCCGCGAGCGAACGGTGAGGGACACCATGTTGATGTGATCCAGCACCGTGCTCGTGCCCATGCTCCTGCGGGTGCGTGTGAACGCTGAACTTCGCGGCGCTGACGCCGGTCCGAAGCACGCGGTCCACGTGGACGTGCGCGTCCCCGAGCGCGAGACTGCCGAGCGCCTTCTGTAGATCCGCGAACGGAAGCCCGGCGTCGATGAGCGCGCCGAGCGTCATGTCGCCCGAGATGCCCGAAAAGCAGTCGAAGTAAAGCACCCGGCTCACAGGTTCCGCGTCTCCTTGAAGCTGTAGTACCGCGTCTCGCCCAGCACGATGTGATCGACCACGTCGATCCCCATCAGCACGCCCGCCGCCACCAGCCGCCTCGTCAGCTCCACATCGTCGGCGCTCGGCGACGGGTCGCCGGACGGGTGGTTGTGGAACACGAGAATCGCCGCCGCGCCGGCGCGCGCCGCCTCGCGGAATACGTCGCGCGGCTCCACGACCGTGGCGTTGAGCGTTCCCACCGCCAGCACGCAGGTCCGGAAGACGCGGTGCCGGGAATCGAGCAGCATGATCCCCAGCTGCTCGACGGCCGCAGCGCCGAAACGCGGCAACAGGTACTGCGCGGCCGCGCGCGGATGACGCACTGTCCAGCGCTCGTCCGGCTGCTCGCTGAGCGTGCGGCGTCCGCGCTCCAGCGCCGCGACGATTTGCGCCGCCTTCGCGGCGCCGACGCCGGCGACGCGGGTCAGATCGTCGCAGTGCGCGCGCGCCAGACCCCGAAGTCCGTCGTGCTCAGCGAGCACGGCGTTGGCGACGTCGAGCGCGCCGCGGTGACGGGATCCGCTGCCGATGACGAGCGCCACGAGCTCGTTATCCCCGAGCGCGGCGGCGCCGTGTCGCAGCAGCTTCTCTCGCGGACGATCGCCGCGAAGCAAGTTTCTCATCTTACATCGATGACCGGAGCCACCAGCTATCAGCCGTCAGCAAGCCATCAGCTGTCCGCTTCTGGCCGGGTATAGAGGTCTCCGTCGATTGCTCCTGGGCGGATTCCGTCATGAATGCGAGGTCAAAGCTCAAGATGGTTTCACATTCGAGCTCGCAGGCAGACCCGACGACGATGTCGAGATAATGCCGGAACTGCGCATCACCGCCCCACTGAGGCTGACGCCTTCAGAAGCACGTATACTGCCGATATGCCATCGCTGCGCCGGGCGGTCCCCTGCGTCGCGCTTCTCGCGACGCTGGCGGCCTGCGGCGGCGAGCCCCCCGAAAAAGAGATCAAGCAGGCACAGGCGGCAGTCGAGGCGGCGCGCGGCGCCGGCGCCGACCAGTACGCGAAAGCCGAATTCGCCGCCGCGCAGGACGCGCTGAAGCGCGCCAACGACGCCGTCGCCGACCACGACTACCGACTTGCCCTGAACCACGCCCTCGATGCTCGCGAGCGCGCGGAGACGGCAACGAAACAGACGGCCGACAGCAAGGTCATCGCCCGAGCCGAAGCCGACCGCGGCGTCCGCGACCTGACGGCCGCGCTGTCCGACGCCCGCGCGCGCCTGAAGTCCGCAGAGGCTGCGCGCGTCGCTCCCCGACTGGTCGCCGACGCCCGCCGGGCGATCGTCGATGGCGAAGCCGCCGTGCAAAAGTCGCGCACAGACATCGAGGCCGGCGAGTACGCCGCGGCGAGCACGCTGCTGGCCGATGCAGCCGCGCGTTTGCGCGCCGTGACGCACGATCTCGAGACCGCGCTGCCTTCGGGCGCGAGGCGACGCCACTAGTTGCCGTGAAGAAATTGAGCGGAAGGACTATCCGCGGCCGGGCGAATTCTGCCGATCGCCGCGGGGGATGACGTCCAGCCAGTCGCCGTCGAACAGGATCTCAGCCCACCCGGTCAGATACACGTCGTCGCCGGACCACTCGACCCGCTGCGAGCCGCCGGGCGCAGCGACCGTAGCCGCCCTCGCGGCGCCCCCGTAGGCGGCTGCGGCCACGAGCGACGCGCAGGAACCGGTCCCCGAGGACAGCGTCGGGCCTACGCCCCGCTCCCAGATGCGAATCGTCACGAGATCCGGCGCATCGACTCGCGCGAATTCGACGTTCGTGCCGGCGGGAAAACGGCGGTGGCGCTCCAGGGCGGACCCGAGCGTCCGGAACCGCTCGTCGTCCGGCAAGGCGCCCAGTACGACGCATTGGGGGTTGCCCATGTCCATGACGACCACAGTAATGGCTTCGCCGGCGACGTCCACCGATTCCTGTCCCAGGCCCCGCGGCGCTCCCATCGCGGCCCGAAACGTGTGGCGCGTTCCCGATCGTTCGACCCGGGTCAGCTGCTTCGGTCCGGCCTCCGTCTGAATCGTGATGCCGGCCGATTCGGCCATGTCGGCGCGCAGCAGGAGCGCGGCGAGTCCCCGCAACCCATTGCCAGACACTTCGGCGCGGCCGCCGTCCGCATTGAACAGGCGCATCGAGGGCGAGCCGGACGCCGGAGCCTCGAACAGGATCAGACCGTCCGCGCCCGCGCCCGTGTGCCGATCGCACATCTCACGCGCCAGCGCGTCGGGCCGGCGGTCCGTCGCTGCGGACGCGCGCACGTACAGAAAATCGTTGCCGTAGGCGTGCGCCTTCGAAAACGGAATCGTCATTTCGTGCAGAACGCCAGCAGATGCCACCCGAAGCGCCGCACGAGCGGGCGCGGGAGCGCGTTGAACGTGCCGACGAAGAACGTGTTGTAGAGGGTGCCCTTCCAGCCGCCGTGCAATCGCGACCGCACCGGAAAGCGCTCGGCGACGATACGCACGTCGCGGAAGCCGCCGAGCAGGCCCCTGAACTCGCCGATGCTGAAACGGCCGAGCACCGGCGCGTCCTCGTGCTCGAGGCCGACCTTCATCAGCTTCGACAACGCATTGAGCCACGAGATCCGGTTATAGACCTGGAAGATCGCCGAACCGCCCGGCTTGAGCACCCGACGGCACTCGTCGATCAGCCGGCGCGGAGCCGGCGTGTACTGGACGACGCCGTGCGCGAATACGAGGTCGAACGTCTGTTCGGGGAACGGCAGCGCTTCGCCATCGGCGACTTCGAAGCGCCCGTGCAGATGCTGCTGCTCGAAATTCGCGCGAGCGAGCGCAATCGCGGACGCCGCCAGGTCGACGCCGGTCACGTCCGCGCCACCTTTCGCAAAGCGCGCCAGGTCGACGCCGGCGCCGCAGCCCACCTCGAGGACTTTCCTGCCCCGGCTCTCGTCGAACGGCACGAGCCGGAGCAAGTGGTGCAGTTTCTCGAAATGATACTGATCCAGATCGTCGAAGAAGCCCCGCGATCCGACCGGATGTTGCGTGATCTCGAGGTCGTGGATGTGGTGGTCCCAGTACCGGCGGACCTCGTCGATGGTAGCCACCCCCGCAATATATAGCAGGGGTGTGCCCGAACGTGCGCGCTCGTCCCACAACCGGTCACCCGACGCAGCTCGCTGATCGCTTTTTCACGCAACTCGCCGCTGGCTTCAGTCGTCTTAGCGGTGTAACGTTGGACCCTCTTTCTATAAAGGAGACTCGCATGCATCGATTCCAGACCCGGATACTGCGCCCGGCGGCCGTCGCCCTTGCAGCGCTCGCCGCCGTCGCGTCGCCCGCGCGCGCGCAGGCGAAAATCACGCCGGAAACCGCGGCGGCCGTGAAAGCCGCGTTCAGCGCCGATCTCGACAACCTGCAGCAGAAGTTCGTCGGCCTCGCGCAGGCGTTTCCGCAGGACAAGTACACGTGGCGGCCGATGGACGGCGTGCGCTCGGTCAGCGAGGTGCTCGTGCTCGCCGCGATGGAAGGCTATGGGTTCATCCCGAGTGGATTCGGCGGTAAACCAGGCATCGCGCAGGACGAGATGGGCAAGCTTCGCTCGCTGACAGATAAAGCGCAGATCATCGAACACCTGAACAAGGCCTTCGCGCATGCGAAGAAGGAAGTGGAGGCCGCGGACCCGGCCTCGCTGACGGGCACGCGGAAGATGATGGGGCGCGACCTGACGACGCCGCAGGTGGCGGTGTTCATCGGCGGCGATCTGCACGAGCATCTCGGCCAGCTGATCGCGTACGCGCGCATGAACCACATCGTCCCGCCGTGGAGCAAGTAGGGATTGCATCGTGATCTCGACCGCCTGACGGCCGGGACGTTCGACGTCCTGGTCGTCGGCGGCGGTATTTACGGCCTCGCCATCGCCTACGACGCGGCGCAGCGCGGACTCTCCGTGGCGCTCGTCGAGCGCGACGATTTCGGCAGCGGCGCGTCGTTCAATCACCTTCGCACCATTCACGGCGGCCTCCGCTATCTGCAGTCGCTCGACGTGCGCCGTTCGCGCGAATCGATGCGTGAACGCCGGACGATCGCGCGCATCGCTCCCCATCTGGTCCAGCCGCTGCCGTTCGCCGTTCCGCTGTACCGCTCCCTCACGCGCGGGAAGCTCGCGATGCGGGCTGGCTTCGCGCTCGACCGCGTGATCGCGTGGGACCGCAACAGCGGCGTCCCGGCGCCGCTCTGTCTGCCGGCCGGCCGCGTCGTGTCGCGCGCGTCGGCCATCGAGCGATTCCCGGGGCTCCGACGGCAGGGCCTCACGGGCGCCGCGGTCTTTTACGACTACGTCACGACCGAATCCGACCGGCTGACGTTCTCGTTCGCCCTCGCCGCAGTGGAGCACGGAGCGCTGCTGGCCAACCACGTCGAGGCCGTCGAGCCGATCGTCGACAGCGCGAGACGTGTGTCGGGAGTTCGCGCGCGCGATCGGATTGGCAGCGGAACGCTCGAGGTCCGATCGAAGCTCGTGGTCAACGCGGCCGGAAGCGTCGTCGATGCGCTGCTGAAGCCACTCGGCCTCTCGTCCGGCGTCCCGATGATGAAGGCGATGAACCTCTTCACGCGCCGCGAAGCGGGCGACGAAGCGCTGGGCGGTCGCGCGAAATCGGGCCGCAATCTGTTCCTCGTTCCCTGGCGCCGGCGGGCGCTGTTCGGCACCTGGGAGTCGAGCCGTGTGTGCGACCCGGCGGACACGTCCGTCGACGCCGGTGACATCACGGCGTTCATCGGCGAACTCAACGACACCTTCCCCGCGCTCGACCTGACTCCGGCCGACGTCACGCTCGTCCATCGCGGCATCGTCCCTGCCTCTGTCGAGGGCGGCCGCGTCGCGCTCGAAGGGCACGAACAAGTGCGCGACCATGCGGCACAGGGCGTCGAAGGTCTCCTGACCGTCGCCGGCGCGAAGTTCACGACCGCGCGCGCGGCGGCCGAACGCGTGACGGACCTCATCCTTTCGAAGCTGCAGCACGCGCCGGTGCCGTGCAGGACCGCCGCGACCGCCCTGCCGGGCGGCGCGCTGCGCGACCTCACGCTCGCCGTCGCCGAAGCGCGGCGCGAGCACGATGCCGGCCTGCCGTCGGACACGATTCCCCATCTCGTCGCCGCCTACGGCTCCCGCTACCGCGACGTCCTCGACGTCGCCTCCGAACGCGCTGACTGGCGCTCGCGGATCGCCGCGGACTCGCCGGTCATCGGCGCTGAACTGATCAGGGCGGTGCGAAAAGAGATGGCGATGACGCTCGCGGACGCGGTGGTCCGCCGCACGCCGCTCGCTGCGCTCGGCTGTCCCGGCGAGGACGCGCTCGCACGAGCGGCCGCGATCGTCGGCGCGGAATTGCGATGGACTGCGGACCGGCAGATGCAGGAAGTCGGGGCCGTGAAGGCCGTCTGCCGAGGTCCGGCTATGGCACCCTGAACGCGTTGA
>DASQHH010000721.1:0-3909 GCA_035632195.1 Vicinamibacterales bacterium | reverse complement strand
GGCACGGGCGGCGGCGCGGGTCGTGATCACGCCGGCGGTCGCTGCCGCCGGCAGGCCGGTGGTCGCCGATTGCGGCGCCGCCACCAGCACGTCGCGCAGGTTCAGCGCCTGCGCCTCCATCTGCACGTAGTGGTTGTTGTCGGTGTTCGAGTAGGCCGGCAGCCCGAGCCCGCTCTTGCCCACATAGATAAGGTCTGCCGACAGCAGCGTGTTGAAGGGCACCTCGTCGCGCACCATGCCGACGACCGTCGCGACGTAGTCGTTGAGCGGGGCGAACGCGGTCTGGTCGCGGTTCGTCCACGGCATCGCGAAGTTCTTCAGCACGACCGAGTAGAAGTTGCCGTTCACGTCGTCGATCGCGAGCAGCGCGGCGCCCTTCGCGTTGCCGCCGTCGATCTGCGACTGCATCGAGTCGAGCACGGCCTGCGTCGGTGGCGAACCGTTGAGGCGGTCGTGCATGCGCATCGCCTGCTCGCGCGACCCGCCGAGGGCCGGCGCCGCGACTGCCGAGAGCATCACGAGCGCCGACGCAACGATTGCGGCGCCGAGAGCTCGCTGCGGAGCGGCTGCGTTGATCTGCCTCATCTGCATCGCTGCTTTCATGGCGATTCACTCGCGGACAAATTTGAGACTCGCCGCGACTATATCGAGAGGCATTCGCAGCGGTAATGTCTCAGGAGAGCGACATTGGCGTAGTTGTGACCGGCCTCCCAGACCACACCCAAGTCGCGTCGCTGCGACATTACGAGCAGAGTGCTTCGCAGGTTAATCTCGCGTTGCTGGCGACTCCCTTTTGCGCCAAGCATGAATAGGTGAAATGACTTGGCTGAGGCTGTGAGCGTGTTAACAGAATGCACTGCTGGCGAACGACATGATGCGGTCCGCTTCTCTTGTGTCGCGCGTCACACGCGCGGCGCGTGCGGCGCGACCGAAGCGAGGACTGGGATGGACACCTTGAACGCAACACTGCTGGGCCGCGTGCAGCGCCTGCTCGTTGTGGCGATGCTCGCGGCGCTCGCCGCCGCCTGCTCGAGCAGCGACGGCACCGCCAGCAGCAACAGCGGCATCGGTCTTGGCAGCGGCACCTCGTCGAACGACCCGGTGTCGCCCGACTTCGCGATCGCCTACATCAAGAGGACGCTGCCGAACCCCGCGGATCCGAACGCGATCACGCTCGAGGACGACCTGCGCGTGCAGCGCGTCTGGAACGGGCCGGCCGACGTGTGGGTGCGCGAGCGTGCGAGCCCGACGGCGAACGAGAAGAACATCACTTCCTCGATCGCCTGCCCGCTGGCCTCGGACCCGAACCAGAACTCCGGTCCCGATCACGACGTGCGCGATCTCGACACGTCCTTCGACGGCACCAAGCTGATCTTCTCGTTCCGCTGCCACACCATCAAGAACGCCAAGGAGTCGCAGCAGCCGCGCTGGACGATCTTCGAGTACGACGCCACCAAGGGCACCGTGCGCCAGGTCATCAGCGACCCGATCGCCGCGGCGCTCGGTCACGACGTCGGTCCGCACTACTTGCCGGACGGGCGCATCGTGTTCTCCTCGACGCGCCAGCACGACGCGAAGGCGGTGCTGATCGACGAGGGCAAGCAGCAGTTCGCGGCCGGCATCGAGGGCAACCGCAACCTGCCGGCATTCGTCGTCCACGTGATGGCCGCCGATGGCACCGGCATCCACCAGATCTCCTTCAACACCGGGCACGACCTCGACCCGTCGGTGCTCAACGACGGGCGCGTCTTGTTCACGCGCTGGGACCAGAACTCCGGCGCCGGAATGCACCTGTACGCGATCGACCCGGACGGCGGCGACATGCAGTTGCTGTACGGGCGCAACAGCCACGACACCGGCAATCCGACGACCGCACAGGGCGGCTCGCTGGTGCAGTTCACGCAGGCGCGATCCCGTCCGGACGGCAAGGTGGTCGTGCTGTTGCTGCCGTTCCAGGGCACCGAGTTCGGCGGCGACATCGCGCTGGTTGACCAGGCGAACTTCGTCGAGAACCTGCAGACGGTCATGGGCGCGACCGTCGCCGCCGGCGCGACCGGCCAGGTGCGCATGGTCGTCAACGACGTCGTGACCACGGCCGCCGATCCCAATGCGACGCCACCAGTCGCGCCGCCCTCGCCTGGCGGCCGCTTCTCGAGCGTGTTCCCGCTGTGGGACGGCACCAACCGGCTGCTCGTCAGCTGGAGCCAGTGCCGGCTGCTCAACCAGACGCTGGTCGTGCCGTGCACCTCGCAGAACCTCGCGATCACCGGCGTGACGCCGGCGCCGACGATCTACAGCATCTGGATCTACGATCCGAGCAACAACACGCAGATGCCGATCGTGACGCCGGTCGAGGGCATGATGTACACCGACGTCGTCGCGCTGCAGCCGCGGCTGCCGACGCCGACCGTGATCCCGGACGCCCAGCCGAGCACCACCGGCTCCTATACCTTCGCCCTGGCGGCCGAGGGCGTCGGCATCCTGGATATAAAGAGTGTCTACGACTTCGACGGCGTCGATACGGCACCGGGCGGCATCGCGACCGTCCGCGACCCCGCGCTGCGCCAGCCGAGCGCGACCCGGCCGCGGTTCGTGCGCGTCGAGAAGGCGGTCAGCCTGCCCGACAAGGAAGTGCTGTCCAACAACAACTTCCCGAACTATGCCTTCGGCGTGGCCGGCGGCTTCATGCGCGAGATCATCGGCTACGCGCCGGTCGAGCCGGACGGCTCGGTGCGCATCAAGGTGCCGGCCAACATCGCCTTCCAGATCAGCCTGCTCGACGCCAACGGCCGGCGGCTCGACGGAACGTTCCCGCGCCACCGCGCGTGGATGCAGATCCGCACCGGCGAGACCGTCGTCTGCAACGGCTGCCACGTGCAGCAGCCGATGCCGCCGTCGAACTCGCACGGACGGGTCGGGCTGTTCCCGCTGGTGAACACCGGCGCCCCGGTGTCCGGCCAGGCCTTCCCGAACACGGCGCTGCAGGTCACCGATCGCACCGGCAACATCGTCCCCCCGCCGCGCGAGCCGAATGCCGGCGAGACCATGGCCGACTACCGGGCCGCGATGCAGGTGACCTGCGTCGATGCGGCCTGCGCCAGCGACCCGGCCGTCGACCTCGTGTTCACCGACGTCTGGACGACGACCGGCGTCGGTACGCCGGATCCCGCGTTCTCCTGGACGTACGCGCAGCTCGGCACGCCCGCACCGGTCCGGGCCGACTGCGAGACGAACTGGCAGGACAACTGCCGCATCACGATCCACTACCCACTGCACATCGCTCCGCTGTGGACCAGCCCGCGGTCGACGATCACGGCCGTCGATCCGAACACGACGATGCCGTACACGACCTGCACCGGCTGCCACAGCCCCACCGACACGGCCGGCGTCAAGCGCGTGTCGGCGGGTCAGCTCGACCTTTCAAGCAGCCCGGCCGCAACCAACCCCTGCGACCAGAACGAGTTCACCTCCTTCTGCCAGCTGCTGTTCCCGCACCCCGAGCTCGACCCTGTTACTATGCAGCCCGTCGTCGTGCCCGGACCGCCGGACCCGGTGACGGGCCTGCCCACGCAGGTCATCGTGCAGGTCACTCCGCCAATGAGCGGCGCGGGAGCGAATGCTTCGGCGGCCTTCTTCAATGAGTTCGCCACCGGCGGTACGCACGCCGGCTGGCTGAGCGGGGCCGAGCTGAAGCTGATCTCCGAGTGGCTCGACATCGGCGGCCAGTACTACAACGATCCGTTCGCGATCCCACCACCGGCCAACTGAGCGAATGCGTAAAGTCCTGAAGCTCGCGACCTTACTTATTCTGGCCACGGCAGCGGGACTCGCACACTCGGGGGACGCGGCGCGGCAATTCGACCGCGACGCCGGCCGCTACGTCGAAGTCGCTGTCGCGGATCCGTACCT
>DASQHH010000720.1:0-4034 GCA_035632195.1 Vicinamibacterales bacterium | reverse complement strand
CAACCTGCCGGGCTATCTGAAAGTGCCGATACCGGCGGACAAGGACCTGAAGAGCTATCTGGACCGCATCACGCCAAAGCCCTCTAAGCCCAAGGAATGGGATTCGTTCAACTACTGGTCGAACACGCCGAAGTTCGCCGTGTCGTTCCTGAAGGCGCTGTACGGTGATGCCGCGAAGAAGGACAACGACTGGGCGTTCCACTATCTCCCGAAGATCGACCGCAAGTATTCGTGGGTCGAGATCTGGGACGATATGTACGCCGGCAAGGTCAAGGGCATCTTCGCGTTCGGCATGAACGGCGTTCAGATCGGCCCGAACTCGCGCAAGAACATCGACGCGCTGAAGAAAGCCGACTGGCTCGTCGTCGGCGAGATCTATCCGGACGAAACCAGCGAGTTCTGGAACGCGCCCGGCACCACCGCCGAGGAGAAGAAGGCGATTCAGACGACGGTGTACCGGCTGCCGTGCGCCGGCTTCGCGGAGAAGGACGGCACGTTCGTCAACTCGGCGCGGTGGCTGCAGTGGAAGAACATCGCGCTGCCGACACCGGCCGACGCGAAAGTCGATCAGGAAATCCTGTCGCGCATCTTCCTCCGCATCCGGGAGCTGTACGAAGCCGAGGACGGCGTCTTCAAGGATCCGATCGTCAACCTCGCGTGGAACTACACCGATCCGCTGCACCGATCGCTCGTGGAGCTCGCAAAGGAAATCAACGGCCGCGACCTGGCGACGGGTCAGCAGCTGCCGGGATTCGCGGCGCTGAAAGACGACGGGACGACGCTGTGCGGCAACTGGTTGTACTGCGGGTCGTGGACCGAGGCGGGCGCAATGACGCAGCGCCGCGGGACCGAGGACCCGTCAGGCCTCGGCATCTATCCGAACTGGGGCTGGTCGTGGCCGGCGAACCGCCGCGTGCTCTACAACCGCGCGTCGTGCGATCCGGCCGGCCGCCCGTGGGATCCCGAGCGGCGCCAGGTGTGGTGGAACGAGCCGGCCGGCAAATGGGCCGGCAACGACGTTCCGGACTTCAAGATCGACTCGCCCCCGCGCGAGCACATGGGCCCGTTCATCATGAACCCCGAGGGCGTCGGACGGCTGTTCGCGCCGCTCGCCGCGTTTGCCGACGGACCGTTCCCCGAGCACTACGAGCCGATCGAGAGCCCGGTCGCCAATCCGCTGCATCCGAATCAATCGAACAACCCCGTCGTCAAGAAGATGACATCCCCGCTCGACAAGTACGCCGTCGCGAACGACGGCTTCAACGTCGTCTGCACCACGTATCGCCTGACGGAGCACTATCACTACTGGACGAAGAACAATCCGATGAACGTGCAGCTGGTGCCCGAGCCGTTCGTCGAGATTCCGGCGGAGCTCGCGGACGAAATGGGCATCAGGGGCGGCGAGCGGGTGAAGGTGTCGAGCATCCGCGCGTCGTACGTCGCGAAGGCGATGGTGACGAAGCGAATCAAGGCGATGACGATCGACGGAAGGAAGACGTATCAGATCGGGATTCCGATCCACTGGGGATTCCGCGGCATCTCGGAGGACGAGGGGCGGACGTCGCTGACATCGGTCAACCTGTTGTCGCCGACGGTCATCGATCCGAACGCGTACACACCGGAGTTCAAGGGATTCATGGTGAAGGTGGAGAAGGCGTGAACGGGACGCTGCAGATTCGACAGATTTCGGGTCATTCCGGCACCGTGCCCGGCGCGGGCGTGTCCCGCGAGGAAGAGGTCTGCAAGTACATCGACGTCACGACATGCATCGGCTGCAAGGCGTGCGAGGTCGCATGCGTCGAGTGGAACAGCAATCCATTCGAGCCGACCTCGTTCAACAACACCTACCAGACGATGCCGTCGACCACATGGAATTTCTGGAATCTCATCAAGTTCAACGAGCACCAGCGCGAAGACGGCGCGCTGCAGTGGCTGATGCGCAAGGACCAGTGCATGCACTGCGAGGACCCCGGGTGCCTGCGCGCGTGCCCGGCCGACGGCGCCATCGTTCAGTACACGAATGGCATCGTCGACTTCCAGCAGGAGAACTGCATCGGCTGCCAGTATTGTGCGAGCGGCTGCCCGTTCGACATCCCGAAATTCAACGCGCTGACGAAGAAGGTCTACAAATGCACGCTCTGCTCCGACCGCGTCGGCCAGGGACTCGAGCCGGCGTGCATCAAGTCGTGTCCGACCGGGTGTCTGAAGTTCGGCACGAAGACGGACATGGTCGCGCTCGCCGAGGCGCGTGCGCGGCAGCTGCGCGAGCATTCCGGGTTCGCAAATGCCGGCGTCTATGATCCGGCGTCGGTAAAAGGGACGCACGTCGTCTACGTGCTGCACGACGCGACGAAGCCGGAGCTGTACGGCGGGCTTCCGAGCAATCCGCAGATTCCGAAGAGCTTTACGTTCTGGAAGCGGCTGGCGAAGCCGACCGCGCTGCTGCTGGCGCTGTTTGCCGCGCCGGCCGCGTTCTTCCACTACATCACCGCGGGGCCGAAACCGCCTTCGCGGGACGATGACGGTGCGTCTTCGGCGAGTCGGGGGCGTGAGTGATACTTCGCCACCCGACGTATACGCGCGTCGTGCACTGGTCGTACGCCATCTTCTTCGTCCTCGCGCTGCTTTCGGGCTTCGCCATCTACACGCCCTGGCTCTTCCGCCTGCTCACGCCGCTCTTCGGCGGCGGACCGATGACGCGCCTCCTGCATCCCTGGTTCAGCCTCGGCTTCGTGGTGTGCTTCGCGCTGCAGATTGTCAACTGGTGGCGCCCGATGGTGTGGAACGCCGATGACAGCCGGTGGATGCGCCACCTCGGGGCGTACATCCGCAACGAGAACGCCCGCGAGCCCGACTACGTCGGCTTCTTCAACGCCGGACAGAAAGCGTACTTCTGGACGATTGTCGTCAGCGTCCTGCTCTTTCTCGCGTCCGGAATTCCGCTCTGGTTTCCGCGCTCGTTCGGCCGCTTCGTCGTCCCGTTGAGCTACGTCGCGCACGATGTCGCCGCTCTCGTGATGCTCGTCGGGTTCATCATTCACGTCTACGAAGGGACCGCAGCTCAGCCCGGCACATTTGAATCGATGACGCGCGGCACCGTCGCGGAGCGGTGGGCGTCGACGCATCATCCAGCCTGGTATCGCAGAGTCACCGGCCGGTCGTAGGTTTGCAGGCGTCCTCTGCGGAGAGGATTGCATGACTGCAAGCAGGACCGTATTCGCCGCGGCGCTCGTGCTGATCCCGATCGCGGCAGCGGCTCAGGTCGACAAGCCGTCCACCGTGCAGAATCCGCCGCCCCGGGCGGCGTCCGACGAGCGTCCAGGCCACTGGACGGCGTCCGGGTTCGTCGGATCGAACTTCGGCAGCAACGCGCAGCCGTCGAGCATGGCGTTCGGAGGATCGCTGGGCTATCTGTTCCGCGATCGCTTCGGCGCCGAGTTCGACGCGGGCATCACGCCGGATTTTCGACTGCAGAACGACGCCTTCGGATCAGGCGTTACGCCGCGAGTCAACAGCTACATGGCGAACGCGGTCGTTGCGATACCAATCGAAGGGCGCGTCGACTGGCGGCCGTTCGTGTCCGGCGGCGTGGGCGGGTTGTCGCTGCGGTCCGGTCTCACCGCTGGCAGCACGACGAATACCTTCGACGCCGATGACTCGCGGCTCGGTGCGGACATCGGCGGCGGCGTCATGGCCTTTTCCGGCAGTTGGGGATTCAAGGCCGACGTCCGCTACTTCCGCGCGTCCGGCGCCTACAGTCCGGCCGCCGTTGTGTACTCGCCGGTGCTGGCGTCGTCGCCTTCAACGTTGACCACGTCACTGACCGATACGTCCGCGAACGCGCTTGCCGACGCGGCGTTATCGGGTTTGCATTTCTGGAGGGCGAATGTCGGCCTGGCGATCCGTTGGTAAGGCGGTTGTCTCGGCGTTCGCGGCTGGCGCCCTTCTCTTCGTGGCCGTCTCGGCGCGCGAGGGAAACGCGCGCGGGTATCCGGAGATGCGCGCGCTCGATGGAACGAAGCTCGCCGACGGCG
>DASQHH010000719.1:0-4635 GCA_035632195.1 Vicinamibacterales bacterium | reverse complement strand
TAAACCACGCGGCGGCGGCCGACGCCACAGCCCACCACATCGAGCGCCCGGCTATCAGCACGATCGCCATCGTCATCTTCAGGAAGGCCACCGCCAACGGCGGATTCCAGATCGTCGCAGAGAGTGCAAGGTCTTCCGGATACGTGGCCGTCAGCAGCACGGCGCCGAGCGCGATTGGCAGCGAGTCGAGGCGGCGCCAGATCGCCAGCAGCAGCACCGCGTCGGCGATGGACTGGAGCAGGCTCTGACCGATCCCTCCGGCATGCGGCAGGTTCTGCACGAAGGGTCCAATCAGGTGGCGGATGGCCCAGAGCGTCCAGTAGTACTGCGGTCCCCATGTCCGGCCGCCGGCGTAAGTGGGCGGTCCGCTCAGCGGAAGATCGCGAAAGGGACCGAGCGCGATGTCCCAATCGCGCATCTGATCGCCGAACAGCTGAAACGTTTCGGAGATTCCCCACGTGCGCACGATCAGGAGCGCGACGCCCACCCCGGCAGCGAGGCCGTAACGCATCCAGCGCGATTGCATCCGGAGGAAAGAGTGTACCATTCGCGCACGACGTGGCGATCGCGGATCGACTCAGGAGCGCGCTCTCGCACCCGCTCGCGCGCGGTCGGGACCTCGACGATCCGTCGACGACGGCGCTGCGGCGCCATATCCTTGAAGACAAGCCGGCACTCGCTGCGATCTATCGGGAATGGTACGCGTGGCTCGGAGCGCAGCTGCCCACAGGCGCCGGCGCCGTGCTGGAACTCGGGTCCGGGGCAGGCTTCGCGCGCAACGTGATTCCCGGCCTCGTGGCATCCGACGTCTTCGTTGTGCCCGGACTCGACCTCGTGCTCGACGCGCAGCGTCTGCCGTTCCGCGACGAGAGCCTCCGCGCCGTTGTCATGACCAACGTGCTGCACCATCTGCCGGATCTCGCCGCCTTCTTCCGCGATGCCCACCGTGCAGTCAGGCCGGGAGGCGTCGTCGCGATGATCGAGCCGTGGACGACGACGTGGTCCGCCTTCGTCTATCGGCGGCTTCATCACGAGCTGTTCAGTCCGGAGGCGCAGGACTGGACGGTCGAGGCAGGGGGCCCGCTCAGCGGCGCCAATGTCGCCGCGCCATGGATTGCGTTCAAGCGCGATCGCCAGCGGTTCGAGCGCGAGCTGCCGGGTTGGCGAATAGCCACGATCGACCCGTGCCTGCCGTTTCGCTACCTGCTCACCGGCGGCGTCTCGCTGCGAATGCTCGCGCCGGCCTGGACGTTCGGCGTCGTGAATCGCATCGAAGGCATGCTCGAACGGTGGCCCGATAGGTTCGCGATGTTCGCGCGCGTCCTGTTGGTCCGAACGTAGCGCAGCCCTTCAAGGCTGCGGCGGATGGATCGAATAGACGCGCGCGTCGGGACTCGAGTGCTCGAGCGTCAGCCACGACGCAAACCGGGGCAGCCGCTGTTCGAGCGCTGCGTGCTCGTCCGCGGGAAAGTACTCGTCATGAACCACGACGTACCTGACGTTGAGGGCGAGGAGATGCCGCAGCGACTCGTCGCTCGGAAATGACGCCAGCTGGGCATGCAGCTCGGCGTACTCGTCCGGCAGAACCCCCGTGTAGCCCATCACGGTCTTCTGGAAGTGCGCGGTCGAATGGAGCATGTATCGCGCGTTGTACTTGTTGGCGAAGCTCGAGTCGGTCAGCTCTCCGTGGATGGGCACTTCCGCAATCGTGAAGGGACGGGGCTGCGTCGCGAGCCATCGATCGGCATCGGGGATGACGACGGTCTGTTCGATGGTGCCGAGGGGAATAGCGGAGAATTCGATTGCAAACAGCGCGGAAAGAGCGACGGCGAGCGTCCAGGCGCTCCTTCTCGATAGCCAAGACGCGTAGCGGTCGAATGCGTAGCCGGCGAGGACGGACAAGCCGAGCACCGCGAGCAGCGAAAAACGCAGCGGCGCGCGGATGAAGCTGAGCGGTGGAATCCAGTAGACGTGCGGCCAGAGACCGTACTCCGGGCCTGGAAGAATCGAAACCGAGACCAATACGACTATGACGTAGAACAGGGCGCTGTTGCGTCGAAGCGCGGGCCACCGTTCCGGAATCGTTCGAGTCCAGGATGCCGCACGTCGCAGACGGCCTGAACCGTCGAACGGCGCCCGGCGCGACAGAGCGACACGGATGGCAATCGCGGCCGCCGCAGTCAGCCAAAGGCGCCAGGGTTGTCGCACGGTGATGAGCGGCGTGTCGAAGACCATCACGCGCCGCGTGCCGGTCCATGTCACCCAGAGTGCGGCTGCGCCATATACGAGCGCCACGACTTCTGCAAGCCGCGCGGCCCAACGAAGCCATCTCACCGATGCCGGCGGTTTCGCCGCCGTGGCCGTGCGCTTTCTGGGCACGAGTGGAGCGGCGATCACGAACAGCAGCGGCAGGTATCCCGGAAAGAGGTACGCGCCCGGCGGCTCGCGCGCCCAGTCGGGATAAAAGCGAAGCAGCGCGTTATCGATCTTTGAAGGCGTCCCCAGGTAGGTTGCCGGCGTCGTCGCGTGCCCTTGCAGCATCCGCACGAGACCGGCCTCCGTGCGCGCCCGTTGATAGGGGATGTAAACGAGGACCGCCGGCAGCAACAGCACGGCGCCGACGACGCCGAAATCGCGCAGCCGCCTGACGGGCGCGATCGGCTCGCCAAAGAGCAGGCGGTAGGCGAGCAGCAGGAGGATCGTGACCAGCAGGAACGCCGTGCCGTGTCCGCTGGTGATCGCCTGCGCCGAGAAGAACGCCAGCGCGAGCCACAGATCGCGCCGCCGACCGTCGTCCAGGTACGCATGCAAATAGGCCAGGCAGAACGGCCACCACTGAATCGTCGTGACGTGGAACTGGTCGATGCGGAAGAACCGCGGCGGCTCGATGGCGAACAACAGCCCCGCCAGGAAAGACGCCGGCTCGCTCAGCTTCAGCTTTCGCGCGAGGAGGTACACGCCGACACCGCTGAGCGGGATCGACAGCAGCAGCACGGTGTTCATCGACAGCAGCAGGTTCCCCGTCGTCCAGAGCACCGGCGCCGCGATGACGGCGCTGCCGATGCCGTTTTCTTCGTACCCCAGGGTGTTCGGCAACGGCGCCATGATGTTCGCGTCGAAGATGTGCAGCGGATCGTGCGTGAACGCGTGCACGTCCCACGCGAAGAGCCACAGCGTGAACTCCTCGTCCGAATCGTTGTTCATCGTCTGCGTAGCGGGATGCAGCGAGAACGGAATGGCGAGCAGGATCGTGAAACCGAGATAGACGACGCCGACGAGAAGGAGCCTGCGGATGGTGTATCGTAGCCGATTTGAGGCTGCTCCGAGCGTCCCTCGCCGCCGCGACGATCGCCGCGGCACTCTTCTCGGCCGCCGCCGTTCTCGATCCGCTGCGCGAAGGACTGATCGCCACCTACTTCTCCGACACGGCATGGGCGTCGACGCCGGTCCGGTCGCGCGTCGAGCGCCAGCCGTCGACCGAGGGCATAGACGACGCGTGGTCCGGCGCTCCGCCGGCATCGTTCAGCGTGACGTGGACGGGCTCGCTGTTCGTCGCCCGCAGCGGCACCTACACCATCGCCTCGAAGTCGGACGACGGGTCGCTGGTGTACGTCGACGGCGCGCTCGTTGTCGACAATGGCGGCGGCCATCGGGCGCGGCTCGTGACCGGAACGGTCAGGCTCGACCGCGGTGTCCACTCAATCTTCGTCAAGTACTTCCAGGAGGCCGGCGCTTTTGAGTTTGGCCTGCAATGGGCGCGCGACGGCGGCACTCTGAGACCGATTCCCGCCTGGGCCCTCTCCATCCGTCAAATGGAATTTGCGCGCACGCTGGCGAGCGTCGTGCTGCGGCGAGCGGTCGTGCCGCTCGTCGTCCTGTGGGCCGTCCTGCTGGCGGCGACCACCGTGGTCGAGTGGGATCGGGCGGTCGGCGCGCTGGCCGCACTCGGCGCGCGTCCGGTGCGGACGTCGATCGTCGCACTCGTCGTTTTCGCCATGCTCGCCGTCGTTCACACCTGGCCGCTCGCGTCGGACCCGGCCCATCTTTCGCGGAACGACAACGGCGACGCGGTGCTGAACACGTGGACCATCGCGTGGGTCGCACACGAGCTGCCACGCGACCCTCGCCACCTGTTCGACGCGAACATCTTCTATCCGGAGAAGCTGACGCTCGCGTACTCGGAGGTGATGATCGTGCAGAGCGTCATGGCGATGCCGCTGCTGGCGCTCGGCGCGAGCCCGGTGCTGGCCTACAACCTGGTGCTCATCGCCGGCTTCGCGCTCACCGCCTGGGCGTTTTTTCTGCTGCTCTGGCGATGGACGCACAGCTGGGCCGCCGCGCTGGTCGCCGGATCGCTTGCCGGCTTCAACTCGCAGGGCTTGACGCAGCTGACGCATCTGCAGTTCGTCCATCTCGAATTCGTCGCGCTTGTCCTTTTTGCGCTCGACCGGCTCCTGACCTCGGAGCGCGTCCGCGACGCGATCGTGCTGGGCGTTGGCTTCGCGCTGCAGGGGCTGACCTCGGTGTACCTGATGGTGTTCACCATCTGGCTCATTCTGTTTGGAGTGCTGGCGCGCGCGGGATCGTGGGTGCGCGAGCGGCCGGGCCGCACCATCGGGCTCCTCACACTTGCCG
>DASQHH010000718.1:0-5679 GCA_035632195.1 Vicinamibacterales bacterium | reverse complement strand
CGAGACAATATCTGTCATGCCGCCCGGAGTGGTGATCGAGAGCTGGCACGCCGACGGAGCATCTGTCGACGCGGACATCGAGATGCTGGCCGGTATCCTCCACGCGATCGTACACGTGGGCGCGGGCGTCAGCTTCATCCTTCCGTTCTCGATGGACGACGCGCGTGCGTTCTGGCGCAGTGCCGTCCTGCCGGGCGTCCGCGCGGGCACGCGGCATGTGCTCGTCGCGCGCGAAGGCACGACCATCATCGGTACGGTCCAGATCGATGCCGCAACCATGCCGAACCAGCGGCACCGCGCCGAGGTGTGCAAGATGCTGGTGCATCCGTCTCAGTGGCGCCGCGGCATCGCTCGGGCGCTGATGGTCGCGCTCGAGGACGTCGCGCGCCGGGAGCGCCGCACCCTCCTGACGCTCGACACCTGGACCGGCCAGAGCGCCGAACATCTCTACCGTTCCCTCGGCTACGTCGTCGTCGGCGTCATCCCGCGGTTTGCGCGCGGCTCGACGACCGAGGCGCTCGAACCGACGACCATCATGTACAAAGAGCTCTAGCGCTTTTTGCGCCTTCGGCTCGACGACGCTGGATCCACGCGCGTCATCTTTGGCCTCCCTTTCCAGGTCGCCCCACACTCCACAACCCGCGTACCGTCCAGACCACGAGATTGACCGGCAGCGCGACCGCGGCGATCGGGAGTACCGCGAGCGTCGCCGCGCGCAGCTTCCACACGCGCCCGCGCAGCTCCCACCGCGTCAGTCGGCGTCCGTATCGCTGCCTGATCTCGTCCGACGGCGACCGCGCAATCGTCCCGCCGATCCTCTCGAGCGAAAGCGCCGCCGTCCAGTACATCGTCAACTCCTGCCCGATGTACGAGCGCAGATGAACGGAATGTCCGTCGAGCGGGGAACCGGCCGGTCCCTCCACGCCGTGGCGGTACGAAAACAGCTCGACGGAGACGTCCGGCGCCGCGTCGAACGCAAGCCTCACGTTCATCGCAAACAGCGTGTCGCCGGGCGCTCCTTTCACGGCGACGGACACGGGCAATCCGCAGAGCTCGCTCACCGCCGCCGCGATAGCGCGCGGATCGGGAGTGCGCTCGTCGAAACGGACGCTCGTCGAGACAATGCCCATCGGTCAGCGGCACCCGTGCGGCCGGACGACGCGCTCGGTCGACGCAGGGTTCTTCGCCAGCTTCTCCGCCGGCCGCCGCGGCCGGATGACGAGCTCGCCGCCGCAGTTGGGACACCGCCCGCCCAGGACGCGTTCGGCGCAGTCGCGGCAGAAGGTGCATTCGAACGAGCAGATCCGCGCGTCGGGCGATTCGGGCGGCAGATCGCGATCGCAGCACTCGCAATTCGGACGCAGCTGCAGCATCACGCCTTCCCCGCCGTACCGGCCATCCGCTTCCGGCATTCGGCGATGAACCAGTCGGCCGTACACGACAGCTCGCTGTCGGGAACGATGATGTCGTACCCGGTGATAGAGCCCTTCAGACGCTGCATGAATCCCTGCAGCTTGCTATCGGCGGAGCGTCTTGTTCTCAGGCGGATGCACACGTATTCGGATTGACTCCGGACGCCGTGCTGGCTCGCGCGCATCGTCTTCTTGTCCATCGCCACAATCTCGCTCCAGTCGATGGCGCCGTCGCGGCTGAGCACGAGCTGCTTCGGCGTTAGTCTGGCCACGACATGGACGTGTTGACGCCAGTAGTTTCCCCCGGCCGCCGCCGCGAGCCCCACGATGGTCATGAACACGTCGAACGCGAGCATCCGCGGGTTGATCACGGCAAACAGCAGCCCCAGGACTGCGAAGATGGCGCCGAATGCGACCACCAGCCACGCGTACAGCGTCGTAAACCGGATCTCGACATCGGGTTCCATCATCACTCCCAGCGGAACACCCTCGCCGAAATGGCCGTGCAGATTGCCGCAAACAGGGCGAGCACGCCGACGTCGACCACATGCGCGCTCCACGGGTCGCCGACCCAGATGCCCTTCATCAGCGACACGGCGTACGTCAGCGGGACGACGCGCGATATCGCCTGCAGCGACGCCGGCATCGCGCCCACCGGCGCGAACAGGCCGCACACGAACAGCATCGGATACAGCAGGACGCCGCCGACCGGCTGCGCGAACCGCGCGGTCGGCACGAGGCTCGCCACCACGAACCCGATCGACAGAATGCTGAGCATGCTGACGATGGCCGCCAGCGCAAACGACGCGGTGCGCGCGTCGAAGCTCATCACGATGACCCGCCGGCCGGCCGCCACCATCACGGTGAGCGTCGCGAGCGTCATGATGATTTTGACGAGTACATGCGCCGACAGGATCGTCGTGGCGCGGAGCGGCGTCGCGCGCAGGCGCTTCAGGATGCCGCCTTCGCGGTAGATGGCAATGATCGTCACGAGCGACAGCACGGCGTTCAGCGCCGCCAGCACGGCGGCGAACACCGGAAGGTCGACGGCGACGAACGAGCTGATGCTCGGCGTGGAGCGGATGGCGCCGCCGAATGCGCGGCCGATCCCGACCACCGTCACGGCCGGCACCAGCAGCGTGCCGACGAGCCCCAGCGGCTCGCGCGCGAAGATCTTCAGCTCCAGCCAGGTCAGGTTCCACAGCGCGCGCATCTCACCCTCGAATGGAATGACCCGTCACCTTGAGGAACACGTCCTCCAGGTTCGGCATCTCCGTCCGGAAGTCGGTCACGTGCATCCGGTGCTCGGACAGGCAGCGGATCACATCGGTGACGAAGTCGTCGCCGCGGCCGCGGATCGTGTAGCGCTGGCCCTGGCGCGCGACGGACTCGACGCGCAGCATCGCGCCGAAGCGTTCCTCGGCGCCGGGTTCCGTCGTCAGGAGCACCGTCCGTTCGGGACAGTGGCGCGCGACGAGCGCCGCCGGCGTGTCGGCGTCGACGATACGGCCGTGGTCGATGATGGCGACCCGGTCGCACAGGCGCTCGGCCTCTTCCATCAGGTGCGTCGTCATGAAGACCGTCTTGCCGCGATCGCGGATGCCACGGACGAGGTCCCAGATGGCGCGGCGCGCCTGCGGATCGAGCCCCGTGGTCAGTTCGTCGAGAAAGACGATCTCCGGGTCGTTGATGAGCGCGAGCGCGATGAAGAGGCGCTGCTTCTGCCCACCCGAGAGCGACATGAACCACGCGTCGCGTTTGTCGCCGAGGCCGAGCTGCTCCAGCAGCCGCCGGCCGTCGAGCGGCTTCGGATAAAGCGATGCCCAGAGGCCGACCGCCTCGCGCACCGTGATGCGCTTCTGCAGCTGCGCTTCCTGCAGCTGGACGCCGATGCGCAGCTGCAGCGCGTGCACGTCGCGAATCGGATCGAGGCCGAGCACGGCGATCGATCCGCGGTCCGGCCTCCGCAGCCCCTCGACGCATTCCATCGTCGTCGTCTTGCCCGCGCCGTTGGGGCCGATGAGACCGAAGATGATGCCGCGGTCGACGCCGAACGAGATCCCGTCGACCGCGACCGTCGATCCGTAGACCTTGCGGATGGCCGAGACGCGGATCACCGGTTCCGTGGCGGCGCCGCTCATGCCGCCGGCTTACCGAGCCTTCACGGTGAATTCGAGGCCGCCTTCGAACGGCAGCGTCATCGTGCGGAGGCCGTTCGGCGGATCGTGCACGAACGCGAAGTAGTCGTGATACGCCTCGCGGAACTGGGTGGTGTTGTCGCAGATGACGACGGCGCCCTGGCGAAGCCGCGGCGCCACGAGCGACAGCGCCGGCAGCGCCATCGGTGTCCAGATGTCGATGAGCATGAAGTCGACGGGCGCGTTATGGTCCTCTCCGGCCCCCAGGTGTGCGAGCGTCGTCCGCAGGTCGCCCTCGCGCAGGTCGATGACACTCGAGAGTCCCGCTTCCGCGAAATGACGGCGGGCAATCGCCGCTTTCGTCGGTTCGTATTCCGTCGCGATGACGGTGCCGCCGCCGTTGTCGCGGACGGCGGCGGCCAGAAAGATCGTCGACACGCCGAACGACGTCCCTGCCTCGACGACGCGACGGGCCTGGAGCGCGCGGCAGACGTGGTAGCAGAATTCCGCCTTGTCGCGGTCGAGCGCGACGAGCTTGTCGCGCAGGAACGCGTTCGTGCGATCGTCGAACCGGCTCCAGTCGACCGGGCCCTCGGCGGCGCGCGCGGCGAAGTACGAACCCATCGCCTCCATCTGCGAGGCGTGCTGCGCGTACAGCCGGTCGAGCAGCTGGTCGATCGGAGCGCCGAGCGTCACTGCACTGACTCTACTTACTGGGGACGCCGGAACAGTCCGCCGTAAACCGCCTTGCCCAACACGTGTCCCTGCATCGCTTTCATGACGTTCGCGCGCGTTTCGAAGGCGTCGGCGGTCGGCTCCACGCTGATTGTCGTGTCGAGCGCGTAGACCTCCCACATGTAGTGATGCTTCGGTCCGTTGGCGCCGGCGCCGGGGCCGCGGTACACCTGGCCCGTCGCGCTGATCTGATACGCGCCGTTCGGCAGCTTGGCGCCCTTGGGCTGACCTTCCGTCAGTCCCGTCGCGGTCGCCGGGATGTTCCAGACGACCCAGTGCGCCTGGTCGTCGGTCGTCTTGTTCCGCGCGACGTCCATGTCGTGCATGTTGATGACGAACGACCGCGTGCCCGCCGGGACGTTCGCCCATGTGATTGCGGGCGAGGTGCCTTCGCCGGGCGCCGCGCCCGGCGCGGCCTGGCTGAACTTGACCGGAATGTCGCTGCCGTCGGCAAATCCCGCAATCGTCATCGTCATCGCCGGCGCGGCCGCGCCGCCGCGCTGCCCCGCGGGCGGTTGAGACGCAGACGCCGCTGCACCGAGCACCACTGCCATGACCGCCACGTATCGTGCCGAAACCATGCTCATCCTCCTTCGACTCATTGCGCTGCCCCGCAGTTCATGCGGAAAGACTCTTCCGAGACGCTCCGACAGACGATGGCCCACCGTGGCACGTTCGTCCCAGAACCGGCGATCATGACGGCAGTCGAGAGCGTCGTCACGAGCACTGTCGCTAGGAGGAGCGAGCTGCGAGGCGGGCCTCGGGCAGAATCGGCTGGAACAGCTCGACGGGATTGCCCGACGGATCCTCGAGGATGATCTGCTTGCCGCCGACGCCGGTCACGATGTCGTTGCGGAACCGCGCGCCCGCGCGGCGAAGCGAAGCGACCATCGCTTCCAGATCGTCGACTTCGACGGCGAAGCGGTTCCATCCGCCGGGCTGCGGCGCGGGTCCGCCCGGGATCGCCTGGCCGCCCCCGGGCGCCGGATTCGGCGCACTGAGCACGAGCCGCAGATCCCCGCGCGTCAGCATCGCGAACGGCGGCGCCGGGTGCATCACGAGCGTGAAGCCGAGATGCTGCGTGTAGAACGCGATCGCAGCGTCGACGTCGAAGACGATGTAGCGGACCTGTACTGTGCTCACTGATGGATCGTCCGATCCGGGCTCATCACAGGACGCCACGCAGGCGTTCCTTCCTCCCACTGATTGTCGGTGAGCTGCTCGACGTCCGTGCCGTCGTACCGCATGACGAACAGCTCGCCGTACGGCTGCGGCGCGTCGGTGTAGGTGACTTCGTCCTTGAATCCCATCCGCGCCGACGCAAAGACGATGTGCTCGCCGTCGGGCGACCAGCCCTGATGCGCGTCGTTGCCGTGCGAGTGCGTCAGCTGCCT
>DASQHH010000717.1:0-9819 GCA_035632195.1 Vicinamibacterales bacterium | reverse complement strand
GGGGGCAGCCCCGGCGGCGCGACGCTCGAGAGCGAGGTCGATGCCGCCGAGGATGCCGAATACAACGACGAGCGAGAGCAGGCGGCGCATCAGCCGCCCGCTACGCGATCTTCAGCTTCCGCGGCGCCTGCGAGTTCTCCTCGAGGAACGACTTCTTCGTCTCGTTCTCCTGCGCCGTCGGCTGGACCTTGCCGTTCACGTCGGTCGCACGGGAGATCAGCGTGTGGTCGCCCGGCGCCGCGCCGTTCCAGGTCAGGTTGTAGAACTTCCAGCCGTACTTCTCTTTCGTCGTCTGGTCGGCGGTTGCCATCTGCCATGAGCCATCGTCGATCTTCACCTCGACCGACTTGATCGGCGTGCCGTCGTTGAGGACGACGGTGAGGATCTTGTACTGGTTGCCGTTCTTCGTTACGCGCGCGACGAACGACTTGAGGTTCATGTGCGTGACGGCCGTCTCCATGTACTTCATCTCGCCGTCGATCATCTCGCCGCGGACGGTACGGTACCAGCGCGTCTGGTACTTCCCGACGTACGCGTCTTCCTGGATGTGAATCTGCGAGAGCCACTTCACGTTGGCGACGCCGTACCAGCCGGGCACGAGCAGGCGCAGCGGCGCGCCCTGATGCTTGCTGAGGGGCTGGCCGTTGAGCGCCCACGCCAGGAACGGCTCGCCGGACATCGCCTTTTCGCGATTCAGGCTGCGGCCGAACGGGACGTCGATCTTGTACTTCTGGGTGCGCCACTCGACTTCTTCTTCACCCTTGTCGGCGCCGAAGAAGATGAATTCACGCGCGCTCTCTTTGACGCCGGCGGCGTCGAGGACCTTCTTGAGCGGGACGCCGGTCCATTTGCCGTTGCCGCACAGACCGTTGACCGGTCCGCGGTTGCCGGAGCACTCGAATCCGACGATGAGGTCCTGCGGTCCCATCTTCTTGAGGTCGTCGATCGTGAGCTGAATCGGCTTGTTGACCAGACCGGACACCTTCAGTTTCCAGGCGGCCAGGTCGACTTCCGGGTGGCCGTAGTGCTGCGTGGTCGCGTACTTGTCATTCGGCGTGAACGGACCGTCGATCGTCCGGAGGTCGAGCATGCGGCGATCGGGCGGCGTGTCCCAGCGGATGTTGTCGGGGATATCGGTGAAGGGGACGACGGTTTCGCCCTGTGCCAGCGCGGGCATGACCCACTCCGGGAGATTCAACACGCTGAGGCCGGCGACTGCGAGGCCGCCTTTGAGAACCTGCCGCCGGGTCTGTTCATCAATCATGTAGGACTCCTGATGGTTGGGAATTCTACACCCGGTCATTACAATCCTGCCGTGCTGACGGGCCGCCCGGAATGGAAGTTCTTCGCCGCGCTGCCCAAGGCGGATTCCGGCCTGGCGGCGGCATGGTGGACCATTGTCGCGCTGCGGGGAGCTCTGCCGGCACTGTTCGCCATAGCGATGGGCGTTCTCGTCGCCGCCGTGCAGCGGGTCGAGCCCCTGGCTGCTCCCTTGACGCTGGTCGGCGTCGTCTTCGTCCTGCTCCAGGTGCTCGGGCCACTGCACACCGCGGTCGGCGCCAACCTGGGCGACCGCCTCGCCGCCTGGCTCTACGATCGGCTGACCGACGCGTGCGTCCGTCCCGCCGGCGTCGCGCACCTCGAGGATCCGGCGCTGACCGCGGATCTGACCGCAGCCCGCGATTTCGACCTCGGCATGACCGGCCCGCCGCTGTCGATTTCCATGGACTTCATCGCGGGCGGCCCCGTGGAGTTCGTCGGCGGCGCCGCGTCGGCGGCGATTCTGTTCGCGTTTGCGTGGTGGGCGCCGATCGTGCTCGCGGGCGCCTGGCTCGCCACGCACTGGCTGCTCAAGGAAAGCGGCGTCTGGCGCGACCGCAACACGGCGGACGTGCGCGCGGCGCAGCGCGATGCCGATTACGCGTACCGCATCGCGGTCGATCCGCCCGCGAGCAAGGAGTTGCGCCTCTTCGGTCTCGACGAGTGGACGCTGGATCGCTTCGTCGCGCGCCGGACGCTGCTGCACCGGCTGCAGTACGAAGCGACCCGGCTCCGCGAGAAGCCGATGGCGTGGAGCGTGCTGCTGCTCGTCGCCGCGAACCTGCTCGTCTTCGGCGCGCTCGCCGGTTCGGTCGTCGGCGGAACGATCTCGCTCGCGCGCGCCGTCGTGTTCGTGCAGGCGGCGATCGGCACGTCGATGCTCGCATTCGGCGGATTGAACTGGGCGCTCGATGGCGCGGCTGCGCCCGTCGCTGCTGTCGCGCGACTGAGCGGCACGATGGAGACTCTCGGCGCCCTCGCACGCGGCAGCCGTCCCGCCGCGGGCGCTCCAGCGCGCGATATCCACTTTCGGGATGTGACATTCGCGTATCCGGGCGGCAGACCAATCCTCGAGCATTTCGATCTGACCATTCCCGCCGGAACCTCGCTCGCCATCGTCGGCCAGAACGGCGCCGGCAAGACGACGATCGCCAAGCTGCTGTGCCGGCTGTACGACCCGCAGTCGGGCGCGATTGAAGTCGACGGCGCCGATATCCGCGGCTTCGATCTGGGTTCGTGGCGCTTGGCGCTGACCGCGGTCTTTCAGGACTTCATCCGATTCGAGCGGCCGCTGCGCGAGAACGTGGCGCCGGCATCCGCGCCGGACGACCTGATCCGCGAGTCGCTCGAGGCTGCTGGAGCCTCCGGGCTGGCGAATCTCGACACGATTCTCGCGCGCGGATACGACGGCGGGACCGATCTGTCGGGTGGACAGTGGCAGCGCGTCGCGCTCGCCCGCGCGCTCTGCGCCGTCCGGCGGGGCGCGCGCGTCGTGCTGCTCGACGAGCCGACGGCGCAGCTTGATGTTCGGGGCGAGTCGGAGATCTTCGACCGGATTCTTCAGGCCACGCGCCGGTGCACCACGATTCTCATTTCGCATCGCTTCTCGACCGTGCGCCACGCCGACCGGATCTGCGTCCTCGAACAGGGCCGCGTCGTCGAGCTCGGATCGCACGACGAGCTGATGCGGCTGGGCGGGCGCTACAAAACGATGTTCGACCTGCAGGCCGCGCGGTTCGCGGCGGAGACGGACGAGGAAGGAGCGGCGTTTGACACGCTCTGATCCGCTCGGCCTCATGCCGCCGACGCTGCGCTCGATGTGGCGGCTCTGCAGACTGGGGTACCGCAACGAGCCGCGGATGATGCTCGCATCGTTCGTGCTTTCGCAGCTCGCCGCGCTTCCGGACGCGCTGCTCGCGCTCTGGCTGATGCTCCTCGGCGACGGCGTGGTCGAGCACCGGCGCGGCCTCGTCGCCGGCGCGGCCATTGGCCTTGCGGTCTCCACCATGGCGACGTGGGTGCTGCGGACGGTCAGCACGCGGGTGCAGCGCCGCTTCCGCGACAAAGTGACGATCGCGCTTGAGGCGCACGTCGCGCGGCTGCAGGCGACCGTGCCGACGATTGCGCACCAGGAGCAGCCGGAGTTCCTGGACCGCCTCGCGATGCTGCGCAATCAGGTCTTCGTGCTCGATCACATGTACATGTCGCTCTTCACGACGCTCGGCTGGATGCTGCGCCTGGTCGTGACGATCGGGCTGCTCGTCTCGATCCATCCGGCGCTGGCGCTGCTGGCCGTGTTCGCGATTCCGACCGTTGCCATGTCGACCTGGCGGCCGGAGGTGGAGCGCGCCGCGCTGGAGCGCGCGTCGCAGCCCTATCGGCTCGCGCGGCATCTGTTCACTCTGGCGACCACGGCCGCGCCGGCCAAGGAGGTCCGCGTCCTCGGGATTGGCGATCGCATCGCGCGCGACCGGCACGCCGCGCTGGAACGAGGCTACGCGCCCATTGCGTCGACGCGCTGGCACTCGGCGCTGTGGTACGCGCTTGGCTGGGCCATCTTCGGTGCCGCGTACGTGGCGGGCGTCGTCTTCGTCTCGATCCGATCGTCGTCGCCGGGAGATGTGCTGCTCGTGCTCGCCGCCGGCGGACGGCTGTCGGCCTACATCAGCGCCGCGGTCGGAGAAATCGGTTTCCTCCGCGGATTCTGGGCCGACGGATCGCGCCGGCTCGCATGGCTCGAGGACTACGCGGCGTCGTTCGCCGCGGCGGCGGACGGGACGGTTCCCGCAGCGCTGCGCAGCGGGATCCGCGTCGACGACGTGTCGTTCGCGTATCCCGGAACGTCGAGGCTGGTGCTCGACCGCGTGTCGCTGTCGCTGCCCGCCGGCACCGTCGTGGCGATCGTCGGCGAGAACGGCGCGGGCAAGACGACGCTGGTCAAGCTGCTCGCGCGGATGTACGAGCCGGCGTCGGGATCCATCCTGGTCGACGGCCAGCCGCTCGCGCGGATGCCGGCGGAGCAGTGGCGCACGCGGCTCTCTGGAGCATTCCAGGATTTCTTCCGCTTCGAGTTCATGGCGCGGCAGACCGTCGGACTGGGCGACGTGCCGCGCGTCGACGAGATCGACGCCGTGACGGCCGCCGTGGAGCGCGCCGGCGCGGCCGACGTCGTCTCACGCTTGCCGAAGGGCCTGGATACGCAACTCGGTCCGACGTGGCCGGGTGGGGCGGAGGTGTCGTTCGGTCAGTGGCAGAAGCTCGCGCTCGCGCGCGGCTTCATGCGATTCCGGGGGGCAGGGGCCCCCGGAGGAGACGATCTCGCACCGCTGCTGCTGTTGCTGGACGAGCCCACCGCGGCGCTCGACGCGGAGACGGAGCACGCGCTGTTCGAGCGCTTCGCGCTGGCGGCCCACGCAGAAGCCGGCCGGGGACGCATCACGATTCTCGTGTCGCACCGCTTCTCGACCGTCCGCATGGCGGATCTCATCGTGGTGCTCGACGGCGCGCACGTCGCCGAAGTGGGGACCCACGACGCGCTGATGGCGAAGAACGGCCAGTACGCGGAGCTCTATCGCATCCAGGCGTCGGCGTACTCGTAGCCACGAAGGTCACAGCGTACAATGCGGCGGCCTCTAAAGGAGATTCCATGGCCCTTACTCACGATCGGCGTACGTTTCTCACAACCGTTGGGGGGCTTGCGGCATTGGCGCCGTCCGTCGGCGCGCAGGCGGCCGCCCAGGCTCAGCGGGCCGCCGCCGCGCCGATCGACATCAGCTGGTTCGATGATCTCAAAGGCAAGCACAAACAGGTGTTCGACCTCGGATCGTTCGACCTCGCGGTCGATTCGCCCCTGCGTCAGCCGGTCACCTACTTCGCTGCACATCGTCAGGTGTCGAAGCTCTAGGCCGACGATCTGAGTGTCATCGTCGCGATTTCGCACAAGGCGTTTGCGATGAACGCGACCGACGCGCTCTGGACGAAGTACAAGCTGGGCGAGCACTGGGGCATCAAGGACCCGGCGACCGGCAAGCCGTCGGTGCGCAATGTCTTCCTCGGCGAGGGATCGAGGCCCGGCAGCGCGACGGTGCGCGGACTGCAGGCGCGCGGCGTCGTGTTCTGGCAGTGCAACTTCGCGCTTTCGTCGGTCGCTGCGGAGCTCGCCCGGACGGCCGGATCGCCGTCAGCGAAACCGGAAGAGGTGCTTGCCGACCTCGCCGCCGGCCTCGTGTCGGGGGTACGTCTGGTTCCCGCACACACGTGGGCGATCGGCTATGTACAGGAACACGGTTTCACGTACGAGAAGCTATGATCACCCGCTTCATGCTCGCCGTCGCGTGGGCGGTGGGCGCCGCCTCAGTGCTGGTGGCCGATGCGCCGCATCCCGCTGACAGTGGTCCGCTGCAGTTCGCCGTCTCCTTTCCAACCTCGCGCAGCGCCGAGCCGCTGGACGGCCGCGTCCTGCTCTTCATCTCCGACGATGGACGGACCGAGCCGCGGACGCAGACCGACCAGTACCGCGCGAACACGACGAAGCCGATCTTCGGCGTCGACGTGGACGGATTGCAGCCCGGCACGCAGGTCGTCATCGACGACAGGGTCGTCGGCTGGCCGCTCAAGAGCATCAAGGACGTTCCGGCGGGCGACTACTACGTCCAGGCGTTTTTCAGCCGCTACGAAACGTTCCACCGCGCCGACGGCCACGTCGTCAAGATGCCGATGGACCGCGGCGAAGGATCCAACTGGGTCCGCAAGCCCGGGAATCTGTTCAGCAAGCCGGTGAAGATGCATCTCGATCCGGCGTCCACCGGCGTCGTGACGCTGTCGATGGATCAGGAGAATCCGCCGATCGAGAAACCGCAGGACACGAAATACGTCAAGTACATCACCGTCCAGAACGAACGGCTGACGAAGTTCTGGGGCCACCCGGTCACGCTCGGCGCGATTGTGCTGCTGCCGTTCGGGTGGGACACGCATCCGAACGCGCGGTATCCGCTCGTCGTCCATCACGGGCACTTTCCGGCGAGCATGGCGAGCGACGGATGGCGCGAAACACCGCCGGACCGGAACGCAACCGGCGTGCAGCGTGACGGGCAGGAAGCCGCGTATCAGTTCTACAAGGATTGGACCGGTCCGAACTTCCCGCGGATGATTCACCTGCTCGTCCAGCACCCGACGCCGTACTTCGACGACTCGTACGCCGTCAATTCGGTGAACAACGGTCCGTATGGCGACGCCATCACGCGCGATCTCATCCCGATGATCGAGAAGCAGTTCCGCGGCATCGGCCAGGGGTGGGCGCGATCGCTCGTCGGCGGATCGACCGGCGGCTGGGAAGCGTTCGGCGTCCAGGTCTTCTATCCCGATGATTACAACGGCGCGTGGGCGCTCTGTCCGGACCCGATCGACTTCCGTTCGTATCGATCCGTCAACATCTACGACGAGCACAACGCGTATTACTACGAGGACAACCCGTTCAAGCGCACGCCGAAGCCCGGTTACCGCGACTACCGCGACCATCTCTATTCGACGTTCGAGGATCGCAATCTGGTGGAACTCGCGATCGCCACGCACGGCCGATCCGGCGGCCAGCACGACGCGTGGGCGTCCGTCTTCGGGCCGCTCGGCGACGACGGCTATTACAAGCCGCTGTACGACAAGCAGACCGGCGCGATCGATCCCGAGGTCGCCAGGTACTGGCGCGACCACTACGATCTGCGCTTCATCCTTCAGCGCGACTGGGCGGCGCTCGGTCCGAAGCTCCGCGGCAAGATTCACATCACGAGCGGGACGATGGACAACGGGTATCTCAACAACGCGGTCTACCAGATGGAGGAGTTCCTGATGAAGGCGACGCCGTCCGCCGAGGCCGAGATCGTCTACGGCGAGCGGCGGGAGCACTGCTTCACCGGGGACACCGAGCACTCGAACATCGTCGGCAACCGGAGCGTGCACCAGCGCTACATTCCGGCGATGGCGCAGTGGATGGTGCGGAGTGCGCCGCGCGGCGCGGACACGAAGAGCTGGATGTACTGAGGTGCCTGGTTTCCTGCGCATGCGCGTGCGGCGGAAACGTAGCGTCCGCCGTCGGATCGCTGCGCGCGATCCCGGGAGGCGCCACCGTCGTGCAGCAGATACCGATAGATACCGATTAGCTTGCAACGGCCGGCCGGCCGCCGTCCAGCCGCACTCCGCGGCGTGAGGGGCCGCTCGCGAACGGACCTACTCGTACCGCAACGCAATTGCGGGGTCGATCTTCGTCGCGCGGCGCGCCGGAATCAGCGCCGCCGCCGCGGCGACCGCCGTCAGCACGCCGGCGACGACGACGTAGGCGAGCGGATCGTTGGCCTTGATGCCGAACAGCAGGCTCGCCAGCAGGCGCGTCAATCCATACGCCAGCCCGAGGCCGGCGACGACGCCGATGCCGGCGAGGACCAGGCCTTCGCGCAGTACCGTTCGCATCATCCGTCCGCGGTCGGCGCCGAGCGCCATGCGGATGCCGATTTCCTGCGTCCGCTGCTCGACGGAATAGGACATCAGTCCGTACAGGCCGATCGCCGCCAGCACCAGCGCGGCGCCGGCGAAGATGCTCAGCAGGATCATGCTGAAGCTCTGGCGCGCGATTTCGTTCGAGAGCACCTGCGTCATCGTCCGCGGCCGCGACACCGTCATCTGGCCGTCGACCGCGTGCAGTTCACGCTCGACCGCGGGCCGCATGGCCGTCGGATCGGCGGCGGTCCGCACCGCCCATGACAGCGGGATGACGCTGTTGGCGAGCGTCGTCAGCCCTTCGGTCATCTGCGACTGCGGGATGTACATGACGCCGATGCCGATCCGGCCGAGGCCGTTTTCTGTCACGTTGCCGACGATGCCGACCACCTCGCGCGGACCCTCTTCGAACTGGGGTCCGAGCCCCTTGCCGATGACGATCAGCTGACCGATCGGATCCTCTTTCGGCCAGTACCGCTTCGCCATCGCGTCGTTGATGATGACGACGTGCGTCGACGCGTTGGTGTCGCCCTCCTCGAAGACGCGACCCCGTTTCAGCGGAATCCGGAACGCACCGAAGTAGTGCGGCGACACCGACCGCCACTGCTCTTCGCCCGTGTACTCGCCCTTCGCCGGCGGCCTGCCCACGATGGTGAACGGCAGGTCGATGCCGGCCTCGACCGGCAGCGCAATCATCGACGCGGCGGTCTGCACGCCGGGCACCGCTTCGAGCCGCTGCACGACCTGCGTCGTGAAGCGGCTCACCGCTGCCGTCGTCGAATGCGACGTGCCCGACAGCGACGTCTGGAACGTGAAGACGTTCTGCGCATCGAGGCCGGAGTCGGCGGACCGAAGCCCGACGAAGCTGCGAATCAGCAGCGCCGCGCCGACGAGCAGGACGATCGCGAGCGCCGTCTCGACGACGACGAGCGTCGACCGGACGCGCTTGTGCCGGACGGCGGTCCCCGAGCGGCCGCTCGCTTCCTTGAGCGTGGACACGAGATCCGGCTTCGACGTCTGCAGCGCTGGCCATAGTCCGAAGATGACGCCTGTGAGGACGGCCACGCCGAGCGTGAACAGCGTGACGCGCCAGTCGAGCGCGGGGATCAGCAGCTGGCCGGTGATCGGATCGGTGACGCGCGGGAGGTTGCCCGGCACCAGCATCAGCAATCCGCGCACGCCCCACGCGCCGAGCAGGAGCCCGAGGACGCCGCCGCAGCCGGCGAGCAGCACGCTTTCGGTCAGCAGCTGACGCACCACGCGCGAACGGCTCGCCCCCATCGCCGAGCGGATGGCCAGCTCGCGCTGTCGTCCCGCCGCCCGTGCGAGGAGGAGGTTGGCGACGTTGGCGCACGCGATAAGGAGCACGAGCGCGACGGCGCCGAACATCACGAGCAGCGCCGTGCGCACGTCGCCCGTCGTGGCTTCGCGCATCGGGACGACAGCGACGCTTTCCTCCGCGTCCATCCATTTCGGATTTGCCTGGCGGAATCGCTCGCCGATGACTTTCATCTCGGCGCGCGCGGCGGCGACGGTCACGCCGGGCTTCAGCCGTCCGGCGACGTTCAAGTAGTGCCCCTGATTCGTGCTGGCAGGATCGGCCTGCATCGGGATCCAGACGTCGACGTTCGCGGGATCGCTGACGAAGTCCTTCGGGATGACGCCGACGACCGAGTAGGGGACGTTGTTGAGCAGAATCGGCCGGCCGACGATGTCCGGCGAGCCGCCGAAGCGCGATTGCCACAGGGCGCTCGAAATGACGGCGACTGACGGACCGTGCGGGAGGTCCTCTGACGTCGTGAAGCTGCGCCCGACCAGCGGCGCGACGCCGAAGACCTTGAAGTAGTCCGCCGAGACATGGACCGCCTGGACCGGCTCGGGAGGGTTGCCCGAGCCGAGATTCATGGCCAGCGTGCCGAAGTCATAGACCGCCATGGCGTCGAACACGTCGTTCTGGCGCCACATCATGTATTTGGGGATCGAGTTCGAGTAGCCCACGTTGCTGTGATATTG
>DASQHH010000716.1:0-2853 GCA_035632195.1 Vicinamibacterales bacterium | reverse complement strand
GCGGGCGCGCCGCGAACCGCCTTGCCGCCGCGATACGCGACGGTGGCGACGGTGTGGCGAAGTAGCGATCTCTTATCGTTCATAACGTTTCGCTCGGCTAAAGCCTCGCGCTCCCGGTTAAACCCTCGCGCTCCCAAGAATCAGGCTGCAGCAGGTCACTGCGCCTTCCGCCTTCTGAAGCTCGGATACGTCCACAGGAACGACGGTGTATCCCCGTTTCGCAAGCCGTTCCGCCGTTCGGGGAAACGATTCCGGCACAACGAGCCGATCGCGCAAACGCAGAACGTTCGCGGCCATCGGCTCGCTGGGATCGACGGCCACGCACTCGAACCCCGCGAACGGCGACGCCGGGATCAAATCCGGATTGATCAGCAGTGCGTCGTCGGCGACGGCGGTGACGGCGGACTTCAAGTGAAGGACGCCGCGGATCTCCACTTCGCAGACGGTGTATCGGTGCGGCGAGAGCAACGCCCGAAATTGTGCGATGGCCTCTCGATTCGTTCGCGTCGACACGCCAACGAATACGCGCCGGCCGGCCGCGAGGACATCGCCGCCGTCCAGCGTTCCGGGGGCCGCGATGGCCGAGACCGGCCGATGGCGCGCCAACGCCTCGGCAACGGCGGCCGTTTCCGCGCGCCGCGATGCAGCGCCGGGCCGCGTGACGACGGCCAGCTCGTCGAAAACGACCGCGGCATCCTCGATGAAGACGCTGTCGGGCATGTCCGCGCCGGCCGTCAACCGCTCGATGCGGTAGCCCGCGTCTTCGAGCGCATTCTCGTACGCGTCGTGCTGTGCGCGCGCGAGATCGACGTCGATCGGCACGCGGCGGAGGTGTGTCAGTTCGCAGCGCGCGAACGCCGGGCTGACCTCGCGGGTGATGGCGGTCAAACAGACTGGGCAGCCCTGAAGGGCTGCCCTACTTCTTCTCGCTCTTGGAGGCGGCTTCTCTTTCGGCCGCGCGGGCGCCGCGGAGCATATCCCCGAGCGCGTAGTTGCCTTCCGCGCACGCGTACTCGTACAGCTTGTCGCCGGTCGCGGGCCACGGATATTCGCCCGTCCATGCGTGATCCCACGTGTCGGGATCCTCGACCGTGAAGCGGTACAGCAGCGTCTTCGGATCGACGCGCGTGAAGCGCTCGACGATGTGCAGGTTCGGGCCCGATCCGTTGAACTGCGTCTTCTCGGTGAAGTTCGTGGTGTCGACGACGAGCGTGTCGCCGTCCCAGCGTCCGACGGAGTCGCCCATCCACTTCCGGATCGTCGGCGGCAGGTGCTCGGCGTTCATCCGGACGACGCGCGCGTCGTGGACCATCTCGGTGAGGATCATGACCTGCGTCGGCGTCTGCACGATCTGGTGCAGGTTGTTGTAGAAGTAGTTTGGCAGAATCGGCGGACCTGACGTGGAGCCGAATCCGAGCAGGCAGCGCTCCGCGAGCGGCCGCAGTTCCGGGCCGTCGAACGCGCCGGCCGGACCGGCGGGGGCGTTCTCGGCCGCCGAGGGATCGACACTCGCCGCACGCAGGCGCGCGTTGCGGGCGCGCGCCCCGTCTTTCATGGCGGGCACGTGGCCGTCCGGCGGATCGATGACAATCGAGCTCCGCTTCTGGCCGTCGACGGTGATCATCTTGCTGCCTTCCGACAGCCAGAAATGGTTGTAGCCGCCGACCACGCCGCCGCCCGCCTGCTCGAGGAATTCGAGGTACGACTTCGGCTGCGTGCGTTCGCCGCCGACCGGCGGCGCGCCGCGATTCGGGTCGAGGCTGGCGTCGTTGTGCTGCTGCCGCTCGGCTTCGTATTTCTCCGCGGCCGCCGCTTCTTCCGGCGTCAGGACCAGGTTCTTGATGCCTGCCGGCCGGCTGAGCGGCGTCATCGTTTCGATGTTGTACATGCCCGAGAAGTCGGGGTGGCCGTCGGCGGTCCGCTTGATCGCGGGCTTGGCGGCCGCGGGCCTGGCGACAGCCGGCTGCTGCGTCGTTGCCTTTGCGGCGGCTGGCTTCGGCGACTGAGCTGTTGCGACGTGCGAGCCGAGCGCCGCGATGGCGACGGCGCCTACGATCGATGCGGAGAATGCGATAAAGGTCTTACGCATGCCGCCATGATAGCCGATTACTGCTTCTTCCCGGCCGAGGCCTCCTTCTCAGCCGCCCGCGCGCCGCGAAGCATGTCGCCCATCGCGTAATTCCCCTCGTGGCACGCGTATTCGTAGATGTGCTCGTTGGTCCCGTTCCACGGATATTCGCCCGTCCAGGCGCGGTCCCACGTCTGCGGATCCTCGACGGTGAAGCGGTACAGCAGCGTCCTCGCATCCACGCGCTGGATGCGCTCGACGACGTGCAGCTGATCGCTGGACCCCTGAAACTGCGTCTTGTCGGTGAAGTTCGTCGTGTCGATGACGAGCGTATCGCCTTCCCAGTGTCCGACCGAGTCGCCCATCCACATCCGCACCGTCGGCGGCATGTGCTGCCCGTTCATCCGGACGACGCGCGCGTCGTGCACCATCTCGTTGAAGATGAGAATGCTCGTCGGCGTCTGCACGATCTGATGCAGGTTGTTGTAGAAGTAGTTCGGCAGCGCCGGCGGCCCGTCCGTCGACAGGAATCCCAGCAGGCACCGTTCGGCGAGCGGACGCGCTTCGGGACCGTCAAAGGCTCCGGCCGGTCCGCCGGTCGAGTTCTCGGCCGCGTCGGGCGACACCGTCAACGCACGCAGACGCGCCTGGCGCGCGCGCGCCTCCGCGTTCATCGGCGGGACGTGTCCGTCGGGAGGATCGAGAACGAGCGAGCTGCGCTTCTGCCCTTCAACCGTGATGAACTTGGTGCCTTCCGACAGCCAAAAACTGTTGTAGCCGCCGGT
>DASQHH010000715.1:0-13509 GCA_035632195.1 Vicinamibacterales bacterium | reverse complement strand
AGCTGGTCGCGCGCAGCGAGCGTTTTAAGCACTAATGCGGGACTGGAAGGGCCGCTCGCGAGCGGCCCCTACCTGCGACCGGCCGCCACGTGTTTGAACACCGTCCCACCCTTCATCACGAACGCCACGCGCGTGACCGCCGTGATGTCGTTCAGCGGGTTGCCGTCCAGCGCCACGAGGTCGGCTTCGAAGCCGGGCGCGAGCGTCCCGATCGTCTTTTCCAGCCGCAGTGATTCCGCCGACAGCGACGTCGCCGAGATGATCGCGTCCATCGGCTTCTGATTGCCCTGCTGCACGCGCGCCACGATTTCGTCCGCGTTGTGTCCGTGGGCGCCAGCGACGGCATCGGTCCCTGTGACGAGCTTCAGCCTCGGCGTCGCGACCGCCTTCTTGATCATCTCCGCGTTGATCTTGACGCCCTTCTCCATGTAGGCGAAGCCTTCCTCGTTGTAGTTGCCGATGCCGAGGTAGCGCGCCTTGTTGCGCAGGTAGTTCTGCAGCACGACGCCGACGTTCGGGTCGAAGTAGACGCCCTTGTCGGCCATCAGCTTCAGCACCTCGTCGTTGGCGAACACGCCATGCTCGATCTGCCGGCACCCGGCGTTGACGGATGCCTTGATCGACTCGGGACTGTGCGCGTGCACCATCGTCCGCATACCGAGCGCGTTGGATTCGCCGCAGACCGCCTGCAGTTGCGCGTCGGTCATCGTCTGCTTCCCGCCGTCGCGGATGCTCGCGGACGCGAAGATCTTGATGACGTCGGCGCCCTCCTTCTTCAGCTGCTGCACTTTCTGACGAATCTCGTCCGGCGTGCCGCTGTTCTCGTTGAACGTCCGGATCGAGGTCAGCACGCGCGGGCCGGGAAGGATCCCGCGCGCAATCGCCGCGCGGAGCGCAACGTCGTTGGGCTGGCCGGGGCTCTGTATCGTCGTGAAGCCGGCCATCAGCGTTACGTATGCGTTTTCCGCGCTGTAGAGAATTTCATCGGCCGGGTCGCCGGGCCGCGCGGCGTAGCGCCCGTCCTTGTCGAAGTGCCATCCGAGATGCGCGTGGACGTCGATCATCCCGGGGATGACGGTAAGCGTCCCAAGATCGTACGTCGCGGCGGACGCATTTCCGGACTCGATCGACGTGATTTTGGATCCGGTGACGACGATGGTCGCGTTCCGGAGGGTCTTGCCCGTGCCGTCGAGGACCGTGGCCGCGTGAATGCGAATCGCCTGCCCCCCGGCCGGCGCGCTCTGTGAAGAAACCATGACGGACGCGGTCACCAGCAGCGCGGCGGACAGCAGGGTGGATCGCATGACTTCGCTCCAGAAAAGAAACGGAGCGCATTATAATCCCCTGATTCGCAACATGTTGAAATCCGCCGCGGCCGTTCTGGTCTTCGTTACCGCTGTCGGCTTTGCGCCTGCCGTCGAAGTGGATTGGCCGGTGTACGGCGGCGATCAGGGCGGCTCGAAGTTTTCGTCGCTCACTGACGTCGACACGCAGAACGTCTCGGCCTTGTCGGTTGCCTGGGAGTGGGCCGCGCACGAGCAGGCGCTTCCGGAGTTCGGCACACGCCCGGGCGTCTTCGAAGCAACGCCGGTGATGGTCGACAACGTGCTCTACTTCAGCACGCCGTACAACCGCGTCGTCGCGCTGAATGCGGATTCCGGCGCCGAGCTCTGGACGTTCGATCCGAAAGCGTACGAGGACGGCCAGCCGCCCAACGGAACCGGCTACGTCCATCGCGGCATCGCGGCGTGGCGCGACGCCCAGTCCGGCGCGCTGCGGATCTTCCTCAATTCGCGCTACCGCCTGTTCTCGATCGACGCGGCGAACGGCAAGTTGGTCGAAACGTTCGGCGATCGCGGCAGCATTGATTTGAGCAAGGGGCTCGTCTGGGAAATCAACAAGCTCCACTACACGAACACGTCGCCGCCGGTCGTCTACAAGGACCTGGTGATCCTCGGCAACGGCGTCGGCGATCGCCTGGCGTACAAGAACGATCCGCCGGGCGACGTCCGTGCCTTCGACGCGCGCACGGGACGCCAGGTCTGGACGTTCCACACGATTCCGCAACCGGGCGAATTCGGCAACGACACGTGGAAGAACGATTCGTGGGCGGTCACCGGCCACACGAACGTGTGGGCGCCGATGACGCTCGACGAAGCGCGCGGCCTGCTGTATATGCCGGTCAGCACGCCGAGCAACGACTTCTACGGCGGACGCCGTCCGGGCGCCAATCTCTTCGCCGATTCGCTCGTGTGCCTCGACGCGGCGACCGGAAAGCGCCGCTGGCACTACCAGATCGTCCATCACGGCCTGTGGGACTACGACAACCCATCGCCGCCGAGCCTCGTGACCATTCACCCGGACAACGCGAACGGCCGCGCCGTTGACGCCGTCGTGCAGCTGACGAAGCAGGGCTTCGCGTTCGTCTTCGACCGCGTGACCGGGAAGCCCGTGTGGCCGATCGAAGAGCGCCCGGTCCCGGCGAGCGACGTCGAAGGCGAACAGGCGTCGCCGACGCAGCCGTTTCCGACGAAGCCGCCGGCCTTCACCGAGCAGGGCGTCACGCTCGACGATGCGTTCGACCTGACGCCGGAGCTGAAAGCGGCGGCGCAGAAGGAGCTGCAGAAGTACCGCATCGGTCCGGTGTTCACGCCGCCGAGCCTGCGCGGCACGGTGCAGCGTCCCGGCATCATCGGCGGCGCCAATTGGGGCGGCGCGGCCTTCGACGCGAAAGGCGGCGTGCTGTTTCTGAAGACGACGAACCAGGCGCACATCGCACGCCTGGCAAAGCCGGATCGATCGAGCGCGAATCCGCTGGCTTCCGAAGTCGATGCCGATCTCGTCCGCACCGGCAACACGAACGCCGAGTTCATGCGCGGCATCCCGCTCCTGAAGCCGCCGTACGGCCATCTCGTCGCGATTGATCTCGACCACGGCGCGATCAAGTGGCGCGTGCCGTTCGGCGATACGCCGTCGCTCCGGCGCAATCCCGCGCTGAAGGACGTCAAGCTGCCCGACGTGCTGGGCGTTGCCGGCGCTCCGGGAGTCCTCGCCACCGCGGGCGGGCTGGTCTTCGCCGGCGGGGGCGATGCGGCGTTCCATGCCGTGGACGCGGCAACGGGACGGGAGCTGTGGAAGACGCCGGTTCCCCGGCGCGTCAACGGCACGCCGATGACGTACCGATCGGCGGCAGGCAGGCAGTTGATCGTCGTCGCGACGGGCGGCGGTGAAGACGCGACGCTCGTGGCATATGCGTTACAAGGCTACCGGTTTTAGTCCGGACAGGGAGGTTTCGTGATTGCGGCTTTCATCTGGCTTCTGACCGCGGCACCGATGACGGTGTCCGGCCTCGTCCATGATTCGAGTGGCGGCGCCGTTGCCGGCGCGGCCGTGATCGTCCGCACCACCTCGGGACCAGAGCGGCAGACGGTCACCGGCGCGGACGGCCGGTTCACCATCGAAGTGGCCGACGCCGGTGAAGCGACGCTGATCGTGCGCGCCGGCGGTTTCGCCGAGAAGACGCAGCGGCTGTCCGGCGGCGGCGACGTCGACGTCCAGGTCGAGCCTGCGGCGGTGCTCGAGACGGTTACCGTGACGCCTTCCCGAAGCGAGCAGAAGGTCGCCGACATCCCCGCGAGCGTCGACGTCTACACGGGCGAGGAGATGCAGCAGTCGCCCGCGCTGATCGCCGACGATGCGCTGCGCAACGTGGCGAGCTTCAGCCTCTTCCGGCGCACGAGCAGCATCGCGGCGCAGCCGACAACGCAGGGCGTCTCGCTGCGCGGCATCGGCCCGAGTGGACAGAGCCGCACGCTTGTGCTCCTGGACGGCGTGCCGTTCAACGATCCGTTCGGCGGCTGGGTGTACTGGACCCGCGTGCCGATGGAGAGCGTGGATCGTGTGGAGATTACGGAGGACGCCTCCTCCAGCCTTTACGGCAACGTCGCGATGGGCGGCGTCATTAACATCATCACGGCGCATCCGGCAAAGCGGACGGTCGAGGTGAAGCCGGAATACGGCAACGACAACACGCCGAAGTTCGATTTCTTCGGCAGCGACCAGTGGGACAAGGTCGGCGCCGCGATCGAGGGCAGCTTTCTGCGCACCGACGGCTTTCCGATCGTCGAGCAGATCGAGCGCGGCCCGATCGACAACAACGCGAACGTCGCGTACAAGAACATCACCGGCAAGCTGGAGTTCACGCCGTCCGATCGTCTCCAGGGCTTCTTCCGCGCCGGCTACTTCTCGGAGAACCGGAACAACGCGAAGATCGGCGAGCTGAACGATACGCGCTGGACGACCGTCAACGGCGGGATCCGGGCGCGCATGCCGGACGACAGCGACTTTCTGGCGCGCGTCTTCGCCGACGACCAGCATGCGCACTTCAACTTCCTCGCGGTAACCAATTCGGCGACGCTGCGGAATATCGTGCGCCTTGCGACGGATCAGCTCGTGCCCGAAACCGGCGTCGGCGCAATGGCCCAGTGGTCGAAAGCCTTCGGCGCGCGCAATCTGTTCACGGCCGGCTTCGACGTGCGGCACGTGACCGGCGAAAGCCAGGAATCGGCGTACGTGGCGTCCACGCCGACGGTCATCGACGCGTTTTCCGGCGGGTGCCCTGCGAACATCTCGTGCGGCACCCAGCACGCGACGCTGTCAGTACAGAGGTTTTCGGGCGGCAGTCAGCTCAACTCGGGTGCGTACGTGCAGGACATCTTCACGCCGATCGACAAGCTCGTGGTGACGCTCAGCGCGCGCGTCGACGGCTGGAACAACAGCAACGGACACAACCTCGAGACGACGTTCGCCACCGGTCTGCCGACCGCCAACAACAAGCCGAGCATCGCCGCGCGGAACGACACCGTCGTCAGTCCGCACGTGGGCGTGCTCTACCACGCGACCGATCAGGTCAGCGTCTGGGGCGCTGCCAATTCCGGTTTCCGCGCGCCGACGTTGACGGAACTGTACCGGCAGTTCGCCGTCGGTCCGGTCACGACGTTCCCGAACAGCGATCTCGCGCCCGAACGGCTCGTCGGCGGCGAGGTGGGCGTCAACGTCGTGCCGGTGCACAACACGTCCATCCGTCTGACCTGGTTCGGCAACCAGATCACCAATCCGGTTCTCAACGTCACGCAGGTCAACGCGTTCTGCTCAGCGCGGGCGGTGCCGGCCGGGTGCGCGCAGAAGCTGAACGTCCCTCAGACGACGGTCCGCGGCATCCAGGCCGAGGCGGAGGTGCGCGTCGCCAAGTACTTCCGGTTCGGCGCCGGGTACGTTTATGACAACGCAACGGTGACCGACGGCGGAACGCTGAGCGCATCGCTGAACGGCAAATGGCTGCAGCAGGTGCCGCGGAACCGGGGCACCTTCCAGGCGTCGTACTCCGACTCCCGGGTCGCGACCGTCGCGCTGAACATGCAGTTCCTCGGACTGGCGTACAACGACGATCTCAATGTCAATTTCGTACCGCCCGCGACGCTTGCCGATGCGGGGTACACCAACACGGCGTTTCCAGCAGGGCTTCCAGGCTACACCGTGTCGGATCTGTCGGTCTCGCGCAACATCGGCCGCAACCTTCAGGCGTTCTTCGGCGTCCAGAACCTCTTCAATACGCTGTACTTCGTGCAGACGAATCCGTCGACGATTGGGACGCCCCGGCTCGTCAATGGGGGCGTGCGGGTGAGGTTCAGCGGAAGGTAGGGGCCGGTCGCCAGCGGCCGCTGCGAGCCGCCGCCCCAACTGGCGAGAGAATTGCTCAGGATCTCAACGCCGGGCCAGGCTCGGCCTTGATGAAGCTCATCGTTCAGCCGGACGCCGGCATCAGCCACATCGTCACGGCGATCAAGCACGCGCGGAAGAGCATCGACATCCTCATCTTCCGCCTCGACCGGAAAGAGATCGCGCGCGCGCTCGAGGACGCCGTCGTGCGCGGCGTGCACGTCCGCGCCTTGACGGCGCATCAGAACCGCGGGGGCACCAAGTCGCTGCGCAAGCTCGAAATGGAGCTGCTCTCCGGCGGCGTCACCGTGTCACGCACCGCGGCCGACCTGGTGCGCTACCACGGCAAGATGATGATCGCGGACGCCCGCGTCCTCCACGTCTACGGCTTCAACTTCACGCGCCTCGACATCGAGAAGAGCCGCAGCTTCGGCGTCGTCACCAAGAACCCCAAGCTCGTCGCCGCGGCGATGAAGCTGTTCGAGGCCGACTTCGAGCGGCAGCCCTATGCGAACGGAGCGGAGCGGCTGATCGTGAGCCCCGACAACGCGCGCGAACGGCTGGCGGCGTTCATCAAGGCGTCGCGGAAGCGCCTCTGGATCTACGACCCCAAGATCACCGACGAGGGGATGTTGAAGATCCTGTCCGAACGGGCGAAGGCCGGCGTTGAGATCAAAATCATCGGCAGGGTCGACTCGAAGTGGGAGAAGGACGGGATCAAGGTCGAGAAATATCCCGGCAAGCGCCTCCACATCCGGGCGATGATGCGCGACGGCAAGCGCGGGTTCGTCGGCAGCCAGAGCCTGCGGAAGCTGGAGCTCGACAAGCGGCGCGAGATCGGCCTCGTCATCACCGACGAGAGCGTCATCAGGGAGATGGAGAACGTGTTCGCCGTCGACTGGGCGCTTACTGACTGCGGCGCGAAGGAAAAGAAGAAGGAGAAGAAGGAAGAGCGGAAGCTGGCGAAGGCGTCGTGACGGCCTGCGGCTTGCGCCAGAAGTCCATCGTCGACACGCGGTGGACGCAGCCGACCGTGCAGTACGGCGCGCACGACTTCGGCGTCAGAAACTCCCTGCGGATGTCGTCGACGGTGTAGTTCTCGAGCGGCACGGCCGGGAAGCCGCGCTGCTGCGAGCAGTAGTGCACGAGCCCTTCCTCGCAGACGTACAGGTATCGCGCGCCCGCGCGGCACCGCCACTCGTTCGGCTTGCCATCGGCCAGGTTGTCCTGGAAGCTGCGGATCCCCGAATAGAGATTCTTGAACACCTGCAGCGGCCCGTTGATGGCCGCGGAGACGCCGTCGTAGACCGCGCGGACGTCGGGCGCGAGCGGTTTCAGCCGTCCCGTGCCATCGTGGATGATGCCGATCGACGTCGAGAACCCCAGCTCGCGCGCGCGGGTGTTGATCGTTCGCGCGTCTTCGGGATTCTTGATGCCGCCGCCGAGGACGGAATTGATGTTGACATCGAAGTCGGCGTGCGTCTTCAGGTCCTGGAGCTTCTTGTCGAGCACGCGCAGGCTCTTCTTGGACACCTCGTCCGGGTCGACGTTGTCGATGCTGATCTGCAGGAAGTCGAGTCCGGCTTCGTTCAGCTCTCTGATCCGCTTCGGCACGAGGAAGTAGCCGTTGGTGATCAGCCCCGCGAGCATGTCATGCCGGCGGATATGGCGGATCAGGTCGTCGAGATCCGGGTGCAGCATCGGCTCGCCGCCGCTGAACGCCACCACGGACGTGCCGAGCTCGGCGAGCTTGTCGATGCGCCGCTTCATCACGTCGGTCGGCACGGGCGCCGACACCTTGTCGTACTCGTTGCAGTAGCCGCAGTCGATGTTGCAGCGACGGATGGGAATGATCTGCACGAGCAGCGGGTGCGACGTGTGCAGGAGACCGCGCACGAATTCGCGCCCCGAACGCAGTTTGCGGCTGATTGTGGCTTGCAACCTCCTGATTGTACCTCAGGCGGCAGTCTCGACCGGGCGCAGGCGCTTCATCCGCTCGCCGACTTTCAGCGAGCTGTTGAAGATGGAGTCGACGGGGATGAAGCCGAAGAGCCGATGCCTGGCGACCGCCGCGAGGCCGGCCGAGGCGATGCACCCGCATTGCGTGCAGTCGGGTTCTCCGCCGAACTGGCACGGGGTAATCCGCGTGGTGAAGTCGGCTGAGATCGTCGCGGTCGTCTTCGCGAACACACATTCGTCGGGAGACTTCGGCGGCACCGCGTACACCTCGAGAAGACCCTTCGGCAGTGCGAGCTTCGGGTAGCGCAGCCGCAGCGCGAGCAGGTCTTCGACGACGGCGACGCGGTCCGCGGGCCGCAGCCGCTCGGCTGACATCTCGCCGATCTGAGGCGTGTACAGGCTGATCCAGACCTTCTCGACCTCCGGCCTGGCGGACCAGAACTGCAGGAACTCCTCGATATACCCGGCGCGCTGCACCTGCTGGCGGGTGATCGTGCAATGGACCGTGATGGTGTGTCCTTCGATGTGTTTGAGGATCCGGTCGTACGTCGCGGGTGTCCGGCGGACGTCGTGTTCGGGCTGCAGGCCGTCGATCGACACGACGAGCGACAGGCGCCGCAGGCCGCGCCACTCCTTCGGGATCTCGCGGACGGCACTCGTCACGAGCTGCACCCAGATGCCGCGTCCCGCGAGAATCGGCAGGATGGTATTCAGTTCACGGTACCGCACGAGCGGCTCGCCTCCGACAATCGAGAGGTGCAGCGGCTTCAGGCGATCGACGAGATCGATGACGCGATCGACGAGTTCCTGGCCTTTGAAGTCCCGGACGTCGCGAAGCGTGATCTCGCCGCCGAGGTGCTCGGCGCCGTAGGCATAACAGCCCGGGCAGTGCAGCGGGCACTCGCGCGTGATCTCGATCGAGACGGCCGGCGCGTAACCCGTCAGGATGCGGCCCCACGCGGAGATGATGCCTTCCATCCAGCCAATATACTTCACTACTCTGTTACGATTAGCGCGTTTTGCATGGATCTGACAGGAGGGATGGCCATGCGCAGACGCCGCCTGCTGCAGTGGATGGCATCGATCGCCGCGGTTCTGCCGTTCGAGCGCGTGCGTCTGCTCGCGCAGCCGCGCGAGCTCACGCCTGAGGCGGTTCGTTTTCTGCACGAGCTGGCGCCGACCGTCCTGCCCGCCTCGATCGGAGCGGCGCGGATCAGCCGGACCGTCGATCAGTTCGTCGCCTGGACGCGCGGCTACCGGGAAGGCGTCGCGACGTCGCACGGCTATGGCCATCCGCGCCTGCAAAAGACGGCCGCGACACCCGTGCCGCGCTATCTCGATCAGCTCGCCGCGCTGCGGGACGCGGCGCGTGCGAAAGGCGCGCCGTGGGCGGCGTTGGACGTCGAGACGCGGCGCGCGCTGCTCGACGCGTCCATCGCGAAAGCCGGCGCGCGCAACCTGCCGCCGCATCCCTCGGGACAGCACGTCGTCGTCGACCTGATGACGACCTACTTCCGCAGCAGCGAAGCGAACGACGACTGTTATCGCGCGCAGATCGGCCGGGAAACGTGCCGCACGATCGCGATCACGCTCGTGAGGCCGAAGGCGAAAGCGTAGACCATGGCCACTCACGAGTCCGACATCTGCATCATCGGCGGCGGCATCACGTCCGCGATGCTCGCGCTCAAGTTGTCCGAGCTCCGTCCGCGCGCCTCCATCGTCGTCGTCGAGGCCGGACGTTCGATCTTCGATGCGCAGAACCGGGGACGCTACCGCGAGCGCGCCCTGGAGTACGGCGAGCATCCCTGGCACGAGGACTACATCGAGGACCAGCAGGCGAAGGGCATCATCTCGATGACGATGGCGGTCGGCGGCCTTGCGCTGCACTGGGGCGGGGCTTGCAACCGGTTCTCCGAGGAAGACCTGCGCCTGAAGTCGATGTACGGACTCGCGACCGACTGGCCGATCGAGTGGAAGGAGCTCGAGGGGTACTACTGCGAGGCCGAGCGGCGCCTGCACGTCGCCGGCGAGCCGAGCCCGTATCCGGGCGACGAGCGATCGCAGGCGTACCCGCAGGGTCCGATCCCGCTGTCGTACAACCTTCAGGTGCTGAAGCAGTGGGCGGAGCAGAGCGGGCTGCAATTCAACTCGCTGCCGATGGCTCGCAACCTCACAGCTTTCGACGGGCGGGGCGCGTGCTGTGTCTACGACACGTGCGGCGAAGTGTGCCCGTCGGGCGCGCGCTACTCTCCGGACTTCACGTTCAAGCAGCTTATCGGGGACGGAGGTCGGCAGCGATCAAACGACGTCCGTCCCCGGTTCGCGCTGCACGACCGGACGCTCGTGCGGCGGCTGGCGCTCGACAGCGCGAAGACCACCATCGGGTCGGCGCAGGGATTCCATCAGGATCGGCCCGACGATCCGATCGAGTTCCGCGCGAAGACCTTCGTCATCGCGTCCGGCTACTGCTGGAGCTCGCATCTCTTGCTGCTGTCGGCGAATCCGCGGTTCCCGAACGGGCTCGCGAACAGCTCTGGCCTCGTCGGCCGCTACATGAACGGACACAAGTTCATCGGGGCGACCGCGACGATCGACGCGGAGACGTTCCCGGGCCAGAACATGACCCACAGCCTGATCTCGAGGGAGTACTTCCGCTGCCGGACGGACCGTCCGTTCGTGCGCCACGACACCCGCGTGTGGGAGAGCTCGTCAGGCCGCGAGCCGCGGCTGCGGTCGGCGGACGGCCGGCTGATGCTCGGCGACGAGGTGATGGACGACTGGCGCTCCCGGACGAAGGGAAGCGCCGTCCGACTGCGCGCGTATTACGACATCCACCCGTCTGCGGACAGCCGCCTGACCCTCGATCCCTCGAACAAGAATCGGTACGGCGATCCAATGCCGAAGATCGAGCATCAGCTCGATGCCGCGTCCCTCGCGCGCGAGTCAGCCACGGCGGAGCACATCAGGGGCGTGTTCGCGACGCTTGCGAAAGCGAACAACGGGCGCGTGGGCAACGGCAATGCTGGGGATTATCTCGATCACCCCGGCGGCGGCTGCCGGATGGGCGACAGTCCCGCGACCAGCGTCGTCAACAGCTTCGGCCGCACTCACGACCACGAGAATCTCTTCGTCGTCGGCGCGCCGACTACGCCGACGGGTGGGTGTACGAACGGAACGCTCACCTTTGTGGCGCTGACACTCCGATCGGCTGAAGAAATCGCTCGAGCGTTCCGTTCGTAACGCTCACGTTATTTCGCTGCGGTCATCATGATCTCGACCATGGCGTCCGCGCCCATAAGCCCCGTACCCACTGTTGCGCGGGCGGGGAAGTCCTTCATGATGGCCGCTCGATACGACGCGTTCATGTCCTGATACTTCGTCATGTCGGGCAGGTACACAACGGCATCCGTGATGTTCGACCAGTCGTACCCCGCGGCCTTGAGGGTGCGCGCAATACGGGTCATCGATTCCGCGGTCTGTGCCTTGGCGTCCCCCTTGTTGCCCGCAGTATTGCCCAGGGTTCCAGAGAGGTACAGACGACTGCCGGCTTGGATGGCGGAGCTGAGATTCGCGTTCGCGGTGCCGGGCGTGCCGTCGGCATTGGGCGTCGTGATGGCCTTGCGGGTGGGATCCTTCACCGCCACCATCGTGATCTCGACGGCGTAGTCCGCGCCCGTGAGGCCGGCCTTGACCGTCGCGCGCGCCGGCATCGAGCTGGCTGTGAAGTACGGCCGGTACGCGGCGTTGAACGCCTGGAACGTGCTGTCGTCCGTGATGAACACGCGAGCGCTGACGACGTCGCCGTATGTCATACCGGCTTCGGCCAGAATCGCCTTGCCGTTGTCGAGGATCGTCTTCGTCTGGGCAGTGATGTCGCCCTTCACGGTCGTGTTGTCTTTCCCGTTCCGGCTGATGAGTCCCGACAGGAACAGCGTGTCGCCGGTTTTGATGCCGTAGCTGTACGGGTTCAGCGACTTGATCCAGTCCTTCGGATGGACGACCATCCGCTGGCCGCCGTTCGCGACGGCAACCATCGAAATCTCGATGAGACCGTCGGCCAGCGCCAGAGGCTGCGTGACAACGACTGTGGTGCGCGTCGGCGGATCTTTCGGCCAGTACGTCGAGTACACCTCGTTCATGCCGGCGAAGTCCGACGCGTTGCGGAGGTACACCATCACCGCTGCGGCGTTCGCCATGCTCGAGCCGGCGGACTTTAGCGTCGCCGCAATGTTGTCCAGGGTCTGCTTCGTCTGCCCCTTGATGTCCTTCGCGAGCGTGCCGCCGGCGGCGGGGCCGATCGTACCGGCGACGTACACGATGCCGCCGGCCTTGACGGCGCCGCTGAAGGGACGCGTCGCGTCGGGGCCGATGATCTGACGAGTCGACTGGGCTTGTGCCATGGCAATGATCGCGACGAAAAGAAGAGCAGTTCGCATGGGGTAATCTTAGATCGGTGATCGAGAAGCGGCGGTCGAAAATCCATGGGTGGGGCGTCTATGCGACGGAGGCGATTCCCAAGAACAAGCGCATCATCGACTACGCGGGCGAGAAGATCTCCAACCAGGAGAGCCTGAGGCGCGAACAGCGCTATATCCGGCAGGGGCGCGTCTGGTGCTTCAAGCTCACGAACCGGACCGTGATTGACGCCGCCGTTGGCGGCAACGTGGCCCGTTTCATCAACCACAGCTGCCGGCCGAACTGCTACGTGGACATCGCTGAGGGCGTCATCTGGATCCGTGCCGGCCGGAATATCCGGCGCGGCGAGGAGCTGACCTACAACTATTACACCGAGGGCGAGGGGATGATCCCTTGCCGCTGCCGGCCCGGATGCCAGGGTCTGATCTGATGGTCGTCTTCTACCTGCACGGCTTTGCCTCGTCGCCCGGATCGACCAAGGCGGCGTATTTCGAGGAGCGGTTCAGGGAGCACGGCGTCCGCTTCGAATGTCCGGACTTCAACCAGCCCGACTTCGCATCGATGACGCTCACGCGGATGCTCGATCGCCTCTCGCGGGAGCTGCCGAGGGCCAGCGGAGACGCAGTCACGCTCATCGGGTCGAGCCTCGGCGGGACGCTGGCGATTCTCGCCGCGGCACGGCCGCTCCCCGCCATCGACCGCGTCGTCTTGCTTGCGCCGGCGGTGATGTTCGCGAAGCCGGGACACCACCTGCTGCCGCCTGAGCGCATCGAGGAATGGCGGGTGCGGGGAACGCTGCCGTTCTTCCACTATGCCTACGAAGAGGAGCGCCCGCTCGGGTACGGCTTTTACGAAGACAGCCTCGAGCACGACGCATTCGAGGCGGCCTTCGCCCAGCCGACGCTGATCTTTCAGGGGATGCGCGACGCGTCGGTGAATTACCGGACGGTGGAGGCGTTCGCGCACACGCGGCCGAACGTCACGCTGTCGCTCCTCGACGACGACCATCAGCTGGTCTCGAGCCTGCCGCGGATCTGGGACGGCGTAGCGGAGTTCATAGGGCTGGACGAATGACACGGCGGGAGCTCCTCGCGCTTGCAGCGCTCGTCGCGGGTTCAAGGTTCAAGGTTCAAGGTTCAAGGTTCACGGTTCCGGGGTTCTCGAGCGGGTTTGGGTTCGGGTTTGGGTTCGGGTTCGGGGTTCAAGGTTCTGCTCCGGCGACCCTGAAAATCGGGATCGCTCGAGGCGACGGTTATCGGGTCGAGACGATGCCGCTCGAGCGGTACGCGAGCGGCGTGATTGCCGGCGAAATGGTGCGGGGCAGTGCCCGGGCGGCGCTGGAGGCGCTCGCGATCGCTGTGCGGACGTTCGCCGTCGCGAATCTCGGACGGCATCGATCCGACGGATTCGACCTGT
>DASQHH010000714.1:0-5262 GCA_035632195.1 Vicinamibacterales bacterium | reverse complement strand
GACGTGGCTGGGCGCCGGTGCGAATCTTCCCGACTCGAGCCGCGCGTGCATCGACTGGACGGAGCGCCGCCATCATCTCGGCGGCGCGCTCGGAGCGGCGCTTCTTTCGCTGCTGCTCGAACGCCGATGGATTGCGAACGTCTGCGGGACCAGGGCCGTTCGCGTGACGCCGCTCGGCGTCCGGAAACTCGAGGCGGATCTCGGTATCCGGCGAACGCGCTAGTTCGCGCGCAGAGCGGTGATTGGATCGACCCGCGTGGCGCGAATCGCCGGCACGATGCTCGCCGCGAGCGCGAGCGCCATCACACCCAGCAGCACGGCGGCATAGGTGAGCGGATCCGTGATGCGCGTGTCGAACAGGAACACGTTCAGCAGCGGACCGGCGGCGAGCGTGCCGGCCGCACCGAGGACGCCCCCGATTGCGGCCAGCGCCAGCGCCGCTGACACGACTTCCCTGAACACCAGCGCGCGCGACGCGCCCAGCGCGGCGCGGACGCCGATTTCCTGCGTGCGCTGGACGACGGAGTGCCAGATCGCACCGTAGATCGCGACGCCCGCGAGCACCGCCGCCAGCAGCGATGTCACGAGCAGGAGCAGCATCGTCACGCGCGTCTGCGCGAACGAGGCGGCAATCCGATCGTCCATCGTCTGAACGTCGTACGCCGGCAGGGTCGCATCGACGGCCCGCAGCGCCGCACGCGCCGCCGGCATCAGGGCGGTCGGCTCCCCCGCCGCCCTGATCGTGAACGTCACGTTCGGAACCGGGGTCTGTGGAATCGTCTGATACATCTCCGGCACGGCATCGCGCGTCAACGCGATGTGCCGGACGTCGTCGGCGATGCCGACGATGCGCATCCAGAAGCCCGAGTCGAAGCCGGATGTGATGCGGACGCGTCGATCGATCGGGTTCTCGTTCGGAAAATACTGCCTCGCCATCGTCCGGTTGATGACGACCACGTGCTCGGACCGGCTGTCGTCCGCGTTCGTGAGCGCACGGCCGCTGACGAGCGGGATCCGCATCGTGTCGAAATAGCCGGGCCAGACGTAGCGCTGGTCGATGATTGAACGGGTGCCTGGCGGGTCCTGACGCCCTTCGATCTCGACGACGGTCGCGTTTCGGACGCCGGTGAACGGCACGACCGCCGACGCCGTCACCGACTGCACGCCGGGAACCGCGGCCAGCCGCTGGAGCATGTCCGCCACGAAGCCGGTGCGCGCCGGAGCGGCCGCGTAACGCTGGCCGGCCAGCGCTACGCGAAACGTCAGCAGATGGTCGGCGGCAAATCCGGGATTCACGCGCGAAAGGCGGCCGATCGTATTGACCATCAGACCCGCGGCCGACAGCAACACGACGGCCAGCGCAATCTGCAGGACGACGAGGGCATTCCGCGCGCGACCGACGGACGCGGATGCCGTCGACCGTCTCGCGCCGGCGAGCGCCCCGACGGCCTGATCGCCGGAGCGCGACGAGGCCACTGCGCCGAACACCAGACCGATGACGATCGCCAGGCCCGCGGTAAACAGCGCGGCGCGCGCGTCGATGTCGATCGCGAGCGAAGGCGGCAGCGACGAGGCGAAGAGCGGGACGAGCCCGCGCAGCATCCAGGCGGCGAGCGCGAGGCCGGCCAGACCGCCGATGCAGGCGAACAGAATCGACTCGGCGATCGACAACGACAGCAGCCGCCACCTCGTCGCGCCGAGCGCCGCGCGAATGGCCAGCTCCTGCCGCCGATCCGCCGCGCGCGCGATGAGCAGCGTCGAGGCGTTCGCAGCTGCGACGAGGAGCAGCAGCGCGACGCTGGCGGCCGCGACGAGCAGTCCCGGTCGAACGGCGCGCGCCGTCCGCTCTTCGACGGAGACGAGCCTCGCGCCGATGCGCGCATGCGACGGCCGCTCCGCGGCCAGCCGCGCGGCCAGTGCGTTGAGCTCGTTCGAGGCCTGCGCAAACGTCACGCCGTCGGCCAGACGTCCGACGAACGCGTAGTTATGGCTGATTTCACTGATTCGCTCCGACGGTGACATCCGCATCGGCAGCCACAGCTCTGTTCCCTGCGGAGCCTCTCCCGGAATGATCGCGCCCGGCGGCATCACGCCAATGACGGTCCACCCCGGGTCGCCGTCCACTTCGATCGGGCGGCCGAGAACGGCGGGATCGGCGCCGAAGCGGCGCCGCCACAAGCCGTCGCTCAGAATCGCCACGCGCGGCGCCGCGTCGACGTCCTCCGACTCGGCGAACCCGCGCCCGAGTGCCGGAGTAATGCCGAGCGTCGGCATCATCGACGCGGTCATGCGCGCCCCGCGCAGACGCTCGGGTTCGGCGTCGCCGCCAGTCAGCGAGAAGGATCCGAACGTGGCCATGCCCAGGCTCGACAGGCTGCGGAGCCCTTTCCACGCCGTGTCGTCGAACGGCGTCGCCTCGACCTCGAACATGTTCTGCTGAGGCAGGGTCTGCCAGAGGAACACGAGGCGCGACGGGTCGTGAAGCGGCAGCGGCCGCAGCAGAACGGCGTCGATGAGCGCAAACACCGCGCTGCTGCCGCCGAGACCCAGCGCCAGCGTCAGCGTGACGAGCACGGTGAAGCCGGGGCGCCGGACGGCGTTGCGCCACGCCAGCCTCATGTCGCCCCACCACAAATCCAGATACATCGCCTGGCCTCGGAGAACGAGCGCGTCGGCCACCGCTCCCGCGGATCGATCGAGAACGGTCGAGACGCCTGCTCCGCTGCGCAGCCTGTCGGCGTCGAGCTCCGCGTTCCATTCGCGCGCCCACTCGCTCCGGCGCCAATGCGGAACGAGGTACGACGCGAGGCGGACGATGCGACGCAGGAGGGCTGCCGCGGTCACTTCGCACCCTTCGGCGCGATCGAACGCAAGCCGCCGAGCGCGCGGACGGGTTCGAGCGCCTGCTGAAGCGCCGTCCTGCCCGCAGCGGTGATTTCGTAGTACCGGCGCTGCGGCCGCGCGTCCCGGACCGCCACGCGCTGGCGCTCCCACTCGGATCGCACGCATCCGGCGCGCTCGAGCCTGCGCAAAGCGGGATAGACCGTGCCCGTCGGACAGCCGGTCACGTCGACGATGTCGAAGCCGAATCGGTACCCGCGCGCAATCGCTTGCAGTACGAGCGTGGTGATGAGCGTCATCCGCATGCTATGTAGAAAACATATGTAGCATGGAACAGAGGACGCGGGCAACCGGCGGTGTCAGTGCGTCATCACGTAGATCGCGACGTTGACGCCCATCGCGTACCCTTTGGGCGAGAATCGCTGGAAGTACTCGGGGTTGTCGCCTTCCCGCTCCCAGCTGTCGGAGGTGTCGCAGTTCAGGCTGACCAGCACCATCAGCCGCCCGTCCTCCGCGAAGATTCCGTACAGGTGGGGCGGACCGGAATCGAACTCGTTGGCCTGCCCGCCGCTCCGGCGCCATGACTCGATGCTCGGAATCTGCGGAACCTCGGACACGTGGTAGAGCGCCGAGAGGAGCGGGTGCCCCGGCGTGATTTCCACAATCGGGTACGCCGGAAGCACTCTGAGAAGGTTGTCCTCGATGTATGCCCAGTCACTGTCGGTCCAGTTGTCGTCTTCCCAGAGAAACCCGCCCTTCAGTAAGTACTGCCGAAGCGTGGCGATCTCCTCGGTACTGAAATCGTAGTTCGCGCCGCCCTGCATCTTCAGGAACGTGCAGCGGAACAGATTCGGGTCCTCGAGCGTCACCTGCATGAATCCGGGATCGCCGTTCGCCCAGCGGCTGATGCTGACCGTCGTGAGCTCCTCGAAGCGGGTCAGGAAGTTGAAGTCCGACGCCGGGTAGTCGTCCCACCATCCGCTCTTGCGCTGGCGCGGCCGCGTGCGTTCGTAGCGAAGGCGGCAGAGCGTGAAACCGCGCTGCAGGTCGGGAAGGCCGTAATTCACCGGCATCGGACGCTGGCGCGCGTACCGCATGATCACGACCTGCGCGGCGGCCGGGACGAGCCATGCCGTCACAACAAGGACGACCGCGAGCGCTGACGCAATGTGGCGACGCACGCCCACATCATAGGACAGTCGCCCAGAGAACAATCGCCGTGCGCTGTTCAAAGGGGCCCGGAAACCACGTGACATTTGACGGGTCGATGCCTACGATTGCCGCATGTGGAGCAGAAGCCTTTCCCGTTGCGCCACGGCTCTCGGACTGATCGCCATCAGCGCGGGGGTTCCCGCATCCGTGGTGCGGGCCCAGTCGTCCGCTACGCGAGATCCCGAACCGGTCACGTTCACCAAAGACATCGTTCCCATCCTCCAGCGCAGCTGCCAGCAGTGCCACACCGCTGACGGCGGAGCGCCGATGTCTCTCGTGACCTACGAGGAGGTCCGGCCCTTCGCCCGCGCGATCAAGCAGCGGACGGGCATGGGCCCGCGGGCCGGCGTCATGCCGCCGTGGTTCATCGAAAAGAACATCGGTATTCAGCACTACAAGGCGGACCCGTCGCTGAGCGACGCGGAGATCGCGAAGGTCGCCGCCTGGGTGGATGCCGGCGCCCCGCGCGGCAATCCTGCCGACATGCCGCCGCCGCGCGCGGCCGCGGCCGGCGAAAACGGATGGCTGCTCGGCGCACCGGATCTGATCGTCAAGTCGCCCGACGTGTTCGTGCCTGCGATTGCCCCCGATCGATGGGGCTCCATCGGTTCGACGCCGACCGGCCTCATCGAGGATCGCTGGGTCAAGTCGGTCGAAGTGCGCGAGATCAACGACATCCCGAGGGGCGACGCGACGAAGACGGTCGGCGGACGCTTCGTGTTCCACCACATGAACTACGACAGCTCGGTCCCCGGCCAGGCGGGCAGCGTCGCGTGGCCGATCCACGAGATCGGACGCAACCCCGACGTGTTTCCCGACAGCGCCGGCCGCCTGCTCGCGGCGAATTCCGTCCTCGAGTTCAACGCGTCGCACATCCACGCGAACGGCCACGACACGCACGCGCATCTCGAATTCGGCTTCCGGTTCTTTCCGAAGGGATACCAGCGGCTCTACCGGCGGTCGCCGACGCTCGTGGGCAATGGGAACGATCTCGACGTGAAGCCGAACACCGCGGGCCAGGAGATCCACGCTTACGCGACGCTCCAGGAGCACACGAAGATCATCGCGTTCGAACCCCACCTGCACGCGCCGGGCACGCGCATGTGTCTCGAAGCGATCTGGGGCATGAACATCCAGCAGCTCACGTGCGCCGGCTACGACCACAACTGGGTGAAGCAGTACATCTACGAAGACGACTACGCGCCGCTG
>DASQHH010000713.1:0-2215 GCA_035632195.1 Vicinamibacterales bacterium | reverse complement strand
GGGTCTCAGAAACACGCGGGCGGTCGATGTCTTGCGACGGCCCGTTCCGTAATACTCGACTGCTGCCACTTACGCGACCTCTCGTTTCGTCGGTTTTTGTGCGGAGTGCGGGTGATCCGGACCGGCGTACACCTTGAGTTTCCGGTACATCGCCTGACCCATCTTCGTCTTCGGAAGCATCCCGTGCACCGCGTCTTCCACCAGTTTCTCTGGCCGGCGCTGGCGGACCAGGCGGGCGCGCTCCTCGCGCAGGCCGCCTTCGTACCCGCTGTGCTGACGATAAATCTTCTGGTCTTCTTTGCTGCCCGTCAGCTTCACCTTCGCCGCGTTGATGACGACTACGTGGTCGCCGCCGTCGATGAACGGCGTGTACTGCGGCTTGTGTTTACCCTGCAGCAGACGTGCGGCGAGGGTCGCCAGGCGCCCGAGCACCTCTCCGTTCGCGTCGATGATGTGCCAGTCTGTCTTCCCGGCCGCCGCGCCATCGGCGCCGGACATAAACGTAGTCATTCCTCGGAATCGCCTCGTAACCTATAAAGACCGCTGTAAGGGGATTGGGTCGTCCCGGCCCACGGACCGACGACCTCGGACAACGGTAAACCCAAAGCATACGTGCCTTTCTGGGCACTGTCAAGCTGTCGAACGTGTCCGATCGGTGGCGTTCGTGGACTCCCGAAAGACGCCCCCCGGACAGGAGTGAAGCGATAGGGGACATGTGCCGATAAAGCACATCGCGTAAACAGAGAGCGTAGACTCCGTTTCACGAGGACACAGCTGTGTTTGGTCTAGGAAAATCAAGTAAACCCGTGGTGGGTCTGGACATCGGCTCGAGCGCCGTCAAGGCCGTCGAACTCAAGCAGTCGGGCAAAGTCTACAGGGTGACCGCGGTCGGCATCGAGCCGATCCCGCCGGACAGCATCGTGGACGGGGCCATTATCGACGGCACGGCCGTCGCCGACGCCATCAAGCGCCTCTTCTCGAACAAGCAGTTCAAGACCAAAGAGGTCGCGGCGTCGCTCTCGGGCAACGCCGTCATCGTGAAGAAGATCAGCCTGCCGTCGATGACGGAAGCCGAACTGGGCGAGTCGATTCAGTGGGAGGCCGAGCAGTACATCCCCTTCGACATCCAGGACGTCAACCTCGATTACCAGATCCTGAACGCGGGAGACGGCGGACAGATGGACGTCCTGCTCGTCGCCGCCAAGAAGGAGAAGATCGCCGACTACACCGGCGTCATCGCACAGGCCGGCAAAACCCCGGTCGTCGTCGACGTCGACGCGTTCGCGCTGCAGAACGCGTTCGAGGTCAACTACGGCTTCGACCCGCGCGAGGTCGTCGTGCTGCTCAACGCCGGCGCCAGCGCGATCAACATCAACATCCTGTCCGGCGACACGTCGGTGTTCACACGCGACATCTCGATGGGCGGCAACGCCTATACGGAAGCCGTGCAGAAGGAGCTGAACCTGCCGTTCGACACGGCGGAAGCGCTCAAGAAGGGACATCCGCCCGTGGACGGCCCGGCGTTCGAGGACGTGCGGCCGGTGCTGCACGCCATGACGGAGAACGTGCTCCTCGAAGTCCAGAAGACGTTCGACTTCTTCAAGGCCACCGCGTCGTCCGATCAAATCCACCGAATCGTGCTGAGCGGCGGCGCGTCGCGCGTCGACGGCTTCGCCGAAACGCTGCACGAACGCTTCGGCACGCCGGTCGAGCAGTTCGACCCGTTCAAGAAGGTGGCGTTCGAGCCGGGCAAGCTGGGCATCCAGGATCCCGAGGGCGTGGTGCCGACGGCGGCCGTGGCTGTAGGCCTCGCGCTGAGAAAGTCAGGCGACCGATGATTCGCATCAACCTTCTCCCTAGCGAGCGGAAAAAGAAGAAGGCGGCCGGCGGCATCGGCGGCGGCGCCGCTACCAGCGGCCAGAAAATGGTCGTCGGCTGCACGCTGATCATCGTCGCGGCCCTGGGGTTCATCGGCTGGCGCTACGTCGCATTGGCGCGCGAGTCGACCCAGCTGGACGCCGACCTGTCCTCGGCGCAGCAGGAAACGACGCGCCTGCGCTCCATCATCCTGCAGGTGCAGCAGTTCGAGCAGCAGAAGGCGCAGCTGCAGCAGCGCGTCCTTCTCATCGAGCAGCTGCGCGCGGGGCAGACCGGGCCCGTCCACATGCTCGATCAGATCAGCCGGTCGCTTCCGCCGATGCTCTGGCTGACCCGC
>DASQHH010000712.1:0-2498 GCA_035632195.1 Vicinamibacterales bacterium | reverse complement strand
ACGACCTTGTCGACCGTGCCGGGGCCGTCTTCGTCCTCGGAAATGCCGACGATCTGCAGCTGGTTCCGGTACTTGTCCTGCAGCTTGACGAGATCGGGGATTTCGGCGCGGCAGGGCGGGCACCACGTCGCCCAGAAGTTGACGATCGTCACGCGGCCGCGCAGCGACGCGGACGTCAGATCGTGGCCGTCGATGGTCCGCACGGCGAACTCGGACACGGGTTTCGGGTCGCGGAAGAACCTGACGGTCAGCGGTTCCTTCGACGGCTCGCTGTCCTCGGCGGGCGCCGGCGCGTAGCGCTGGGAGTAGCGCGTGCCGAGCCACATCACGGAGACGGCCAGCAGGGCGGCGCCGATGAGGGAAGCAGCCTTATTCGACAACATCACCAGTGTAAGCTGAAGCCGTGGCGATTGAAACGCTGTTCCTGGACGCGGGCGGCGTGCTCGTTTACCCGAACTGGACGCGCGTCAGCGAGACGCTCGGCCGCCACGGGGTTGCCGTAGCCGCGACGGCGCTGCGCGCGGCGGAACCGCATGCGAAGAAGTGCATCGACTCGGGGGATGCCGTGCGGGCGACCAACGACCGGCAGCGGGGCTGGACGTACTTCAATCTCGTTCTCGAGCGCGCCGGCGTCGAGCTGACCCCAGCGACTGATGCCGCGCTCGCGGAGCTGCACCAGTATCACCAGCAGCACAATCTCTGGGAGACGGTAGGGGATGAGGTGCGCGGTGCGCTCCGGCAGCTGCGAGGCTTCGGGCTCCGGCTCGTCGTCGTGTCGAACGCGAACGGCACGCTCCACCGCGCGTTTGCGCGGCTCGGCATCGCCGACGCGTTCGACGCCGTGTTCGACTCGTCCGACGAAGGTGTGGAAAAGCCGGATCCCCGTTTCTTCCGCATCGCGCTCGACCGCACCGGCAGCCGCGCCGAAACGACCACCCACGTCGGCGACCTCTACCACGTCGACGTGGTCGGGGCGCGCAGCGCCGGCCTTGGCGCCATCCTGCTGGACGAAGCGGATCTGTACGCCGGCTGCGACTGCCTGCGCGTGCGGTCGCTCACCGACCTTGTGACGGCCGTCAGCGTCAGTATGTAACGCGGGACCTTTCAGGGGCCCGCGGCTTTCACATCATGCAGCGGGGGCTTCAGGCCCGCCAGAGAGGGATCGAAATGAGGAAATGGTTTGTGTGCGGACTGGCGGTCGGCGCGCTCGGATTCGCCGGCTCGGCGATGATTGCGGCGCCGGCGCAGAAGTATCCTGGACAGCCGACGGACGCGCGCGTCTGGATAGAGAACCGGACGAAGCCGGAGGCAATCGCGATCAGCGTGCAGGACGTCGCCTCCGACGCGTACATGAACGTGCGGGTCACCTCGATGCCGCCGGTGACCATCGAAAAGATGCCGGCGGTAACGGTCGCCGGCGGCGTCGAGCGCAGGCGTCAGGCGTGGCAATATCAGACGCTGCTGGTGCGGCCCGGGCAGGACATCGCCGCGGAGCTCAACCGCGCGGGCTCTGACAGCTGGGAAGCGACCGGCTCGCAGACTCAGGATTCGAACGGCATCCTCTTCATCATGAAACGTCCCAAATGACGAGTCGATTCACGCGGGGCGCGGCCCTGCTCGCGATCGTCACCGCCGGTTGTTCGAAGCCCGCGCCCCAACAGACCCAGCCGCCGCAGAAGGTCGAGGCGGCGGAGCCCGGAAGCGTCAGCGGGCGGGTGCCCGCACCGCAGCCCGGCGCCTTCTCGATCGTCGTACTGGAGCCCGCTGCAACGCGGGAGTTTCCTGCGCAGTCCGAGACGCCGGTGATGGACCAGGTCGGCCAGACGTTCGATCCGCCGGTGCTGCTCGTGCGGACCGGCCTGCCCGTCGAATTCAGGAACAGCGACGATACGCTGCACAACGTCCACGTCACGAACGTCGACACGAAGGAAGGCGCGTTCAACGTCGCCAATCCGACGGGCAGCTCGTACACGTTCAAGTTCCCGATCGACGGCTTCTATCACGTCGGCTGCGACATCCATCCCGCGATGTCGGCCGAGATTCTGGCGACGCAATCACCGTACGCGGAGGTCGCGGACACGGACGGCCGATTTACGTTCGACAACGTCGCGCCCGGCGTCTACAGGCTGACCGTCTACGCGAACGGGAAGAAGACCGAACGCGACGTCGAGATGAAGGGCGCTGCGGTCACCGTGGACGCGAGTTCAGGAACGTGAGCAGATCTCTGGCATCGGCGTATCCCGGGCTGAGATCGAGCGCGCGCTTCGCCTGAATCGTCGCGTCGGATACGCGGCCGATCTGGGTCAGCCATCGCGCGTAGAAGTAGTAGCAGATGGGATTGTCGGGATCGTATTGCTGCGCCAGGCGGAAGTGCTCCTCCGCCTCCGCGGTCCGGTTGAGCGCGCCTTTCAGAATCGCGATGTTCACGTGCAGGTACGCGTACTCCGGCACCAGCGGCAGCGCGCGCTCGAAATACCGGTCTGCGGTCGCGTAATCGC
>DASQHH010000711.1:0-5302 GCA_035632195.1 Vicinamibacterales bacterium | reverse complement strand
CGAGCGCCTCCCGGCCGTTACCGGCTTCGAGCACCTCTTCGACCGGCACGTTGGTCAGGCGGACGACCCGCTTGATCAGGCTCCGCATCATCGCCGAATCGTCCACGATGAGAATCCGCATGGCAGTCACAGCTCCGTCAGTTCGAACGAGTTGAAAACCTGGACGCGTCCGTCGCGGACGGACAGGTGCACGGTCCGCGCGGTCGTGCCGCCGATGTTCTGCGCCTGGATGAGCACGCCGTTGCGCCACAGGAGATTTTTCGCGGCGAGCGCGTTGCGGCGTCCGGTCATGAAGGCCCCATTGCCCTCGGCCGTTTCCGCGCCCCCCGCGAGCTTGACGACCGCGCGGCGTTTGTCGAGGCCCGCCCGATACGCGGTCTGAAACAGCAGCGGGATGCCGGTGTCGGCAAACGCCGCGGGCTGCGCGAGCGCGCGCTCGGGATTGATGCGCGAGTCGGGCAGCAGAAAGTGCAGCATCGCGGCGACCGACGCGACGGGATCGAACAGGCACACGGCGATGCAGCTGCCGAGCGCGTGCGTCACGATGACGTCGTCGGGCCGATCCGAGACGGCGAGCTCGCCGATGCCGACCGTCAGCCGGCGTCCGCGCGGCTCGCGGTCGGGAGAGGGGTCGCCGGACGGCAGGGGGAAGCTGATCATCGGGCCACCTTCCGGTACACCGCCGACGCCACCCAGGTCAGGCCGTGGCGGACGGCGCTCAGGCTCTCGGCGTGCGAGATGAACAGGTAGCCGCCGGTCGCGAGCCGGCGCTCGAGCGCGTCCACGACACGCTGCTGAGCAGGCTGATCGAAGTAGATCATGACGTTGCGGCAGAAGACGAAATCGAACGATCCGCCGTCAGGCGGAAGATCCAGGAGGTTCTCCTGGCGGAACTCGACGACGCGCTGCAGCGAAGGCACCACGCGGACGAGGCCGCGCCGTGCGCCCGTGCCGGTCTCGAAATACCGGCCGCGCGAATCGTGCGGCATCGCGGCGATCCGTTCGGCCTTGTAAATGCCCGCCTCCGCGATGCGCAGCGCCTTGGTCGACAGATCCGACGCGACGAGCCGGAAACGGGTCAGGCCTTCGACGCCGATCGACTCCGCGATCGTCATCGCGATGCTGTAGGGCTCTTCGCCGGTCGAGCATGCGGCGCTCCAGCCGGTGATCAGCCCGCGCCGCTCGACGAGCGGCGGCAGGACCACCTGCCGGAGAAAATGAAAGTGCTGCGGCTCGCGGAACAGGGACGTGTGGTTCGTCGCGATCGCGTCGATCAGCGCGGTCAGCTCCTGGCCCGACGCATCGTTCTGCACGTGCCGGACGTACTCGCGGAAGCTGGTAAAGCCGCCCTGACGGACGCGCTTCTGCAGCCGCGCCGTCACGAGCGCGCGCTTGCCTTCGTGAAGCCGGATGCCGCTGTTGTCGTAGACCAGCCGGACGATCTTCGAGAGATCGACGTCGGTCAGTTCCGGCCCGCAGAAGCTGATCGTCATGCCGCCGTCCTCGTCGATCCGCGGCCCGACAGCGCCAGCAGTCCGGCCGCATCGAGGATCAGGCCGACGCGGCCGTCGCCGAGGATCGCGCCGCCGGCCACCCCGACGACGCTCTGGAACGCGGCGCCGAGCGTCTTGATGACGACCTCCTGCTTGCCGAGCAGTTCGTCGACGACGAGACCGACCGTCCGGCCGGCGTCCTCGACGACGACGACCGTGGCGGCCGCCGCGTCGCGGCGCGCGCCGTCGACGGCGAACGCCTCGCCCAGATGCAGCAGCGGAATCAGGTGATCGCGGACTTCGACCATCTGCGCGCGTCCATGCACGGTGTGGAGGTGCGCGGCGGCGGGACGCAGCGACTCGCGGACCGCGAACGTCGGGATTACGAAGCGCTCTCCGGCCACGCCGAGCAGCAGCCCGTCCACGATCGCCAGCGTCAGCGGCAGCCGGATCAGGAATGTCGTCCCTTTGCCGCTCGACGTCTGTACGTCGATGCGGCCGCGAAGCGCTTCGATGTTCTGGCGGACGACGTCCATGCCGACGCCGCGGCCCGACAGGTCGGTCACGACATCAGCGGTGGAGAAGCCGGGCTCGAAGATCAGTCTGTGGATCTCCGCGATCGACGGCGTGGCATCGGGCGCCACGAGTCCGCGTTCGCGGGCTTTCTCGAGGATCTTGTCGGTATTCAGTCCGCCGCCATCGTCGGCGATCTCGATGACGATGTTCCCCGACTGGTGGTACGCGCTGACGCGCAGCACGGCGGCGGGCGGTTTCCCGGCCGCGGCGCGCACGTGCGCGGGCTCGACCCCGTGGTCGATCGCGTTGCGGACCATGTGCATCAGCGGATCCGTCACCTGCTCGACGACCTTGCGGTCGAGCTCGGTGTCTTCGCCCGTCAGCACGAGGTCGACGGCCTTGTCCGCCTTGCGGCTCAACTCGCGGACCAGCCGGAACATCTTCTGGAACGTCTGGCGGATGGGCACCATGCGCAGCGACATCGCGTCGCGCTGGAGTTCGCTCGTGATGCGCACCACCTGTGACAGCCGCCGCGTCAGACGCTCGTCGCAGGCGCCGACCAGCGTCGGATCCTGGGCGAGGATCGACTGGGCGATGACCAGCTCGCCGACCATATCCACGAGCGAGTCGAGCTTGCGCGTGTCGACCTTGATCGTCGTGAGGGCGTCGTCCGGTCCCGGGCGCGCCGGTTCGTCCGGGTGAACGACGACGGCGGGCGCAGCCTGCGCGCTCTGGGCTGCCGGTTCTTCCGACACACCGGCTTCGAGCCGCGCTTCAACCGCGGCGACGAGCTGCGCGCGCCGCGCGGTGACGTCCGCACCCGGGTGGCCTGCAGCGCGCGACGGCAGTTCGCGAATCATCAGCGTCAGCAGATCGACGGCCTCCAGGACGACGTCGATGTCGGCGCGCTCGATGCGGCGCCGGCCCGAGCGGACGAGGTCCAGCAGCGTTTCGACTCTGTGCGCGACCTCCTGGATCGACGTCAGTCCAATGACGCCGGCGTTGCCCTTGACGGTGTGGAACGGCCGGAAGATGTCGTTGAGCAGCTCCGTCTCGTGCGGTGACGATTCGAGCTGGAGCACGATCGCCTCGATGGTGCTGAGGTGATCGATGCCTTCGGCGACGAACAATTCGCCGAGCTCGGGATCGGCGGCGAAGGCGGCGATTTCGGCGTCCGGCGATTCGACCAGTGGTGTCACGGCGGCCCTCAAAAAGACGCTTCGGCTGTCGTGAGGCGCGGCGGCGCCTTCGGCTGCTCGACGGCGGCAGCTGCCGTCACGCGTCCGACCAGTTCTTCGAGACGGCGCGCGACGGTCATCGCCGACTCGGACTGGGCGTACAACTCTTCGCTGGCCGCGGCCCCTTCTTCGGCGGACGCGGCGGTCGACTGCGTCACTTTCTCCATCTGCGCGATCGTCTGTGAGACCTGATGGATGCCCTGCGCCTGCTGCCCGCTCGCCTCGCGCACGTCTTCGACGATCGTCCGGATCCGGCCCATGCTCTCGGCGATGGTGCCGATGGCGGCGGCCCACTGCTCGACCTTGGCCGCCCCGGCCTGGGACCGCCCGATCGATTCCTCAATCAGCGTGGCGGTGTCGCGCGCGGCCTGCGCGGAGCGCTGCGCGAGATTCCTGACTTCGTCGGCGACGACGGCGAAGCCCATGCCCGCGGAGCCGGCGCGCGCGGCTTCGACCGCGGCGTTCAGCGCGAGGATGTTCGTCTGGAAGGCGATCTCGTCAATCGTCTTGATAATGTGCGCGACCCGGCGGCTCGATTCCTTGATCGCCGTCATCGCGTCGACGGTTTCGACGAGCGCCGTGTGCGAGTCGTCCACCTGCTGAGCGACGGCGTTGACGAGCCGCGCCGCCTGCGACGCGTTCTCCACGTTGTTGCGGGTCATCGACGCCATTTCTTCCATCGATGCCGAGGTCTCCTCGAGGGACGCCGCCTGCTCGGTCGCGCCCTGCGAAAGCGCCTGCGCCGAACCGGCGACCTGCCTGGACGCCGTCGTCAGCCGCTCGGCGCCGGTCCGCAGCCGCGCTCCCGTATCGCGCAGCGTCCGGCTGATGCCGCGGATGGCCCATGCGATGCCGAAGCCGATCGGCAGCTGCACGACCAGCACGATGACGACGGTGGTGAGCAGGCGGACCGCATTGCGCCCGTCGCTCTGAGCCGTCGCCTCGAGCGACTTACGAACGTTGTCGCCGGCTCCCGCGAGCGCATCGAGGCTCGCGTCCAGCACGGGCGTGTTCGTCTTGTCGGCGTACTGCTGCGCGTCGTGGAGCTTGCCGGACTCAATCAGCGCGCAGACCTGGGTAAAGCCTTCGCTGAAGGCGTCGAGGCCGCTCCGGAATTGCTTGATCAGCTCGCGGTCGGCGTCGCTGGTCAGCTGCGCGTCGAGCTTCGCGGTCTTGTCGGCGAGGATCGGCAGCGAGGCGAGCGCCGTCGCCTTGTGATACGCGTACGCGTCCTGGTCACCGTCGAACGCCGCCGCGAGCGCGCCTTCCTGCGCGATCATCACGCGCGGCGCGATCTGCTGGATCTCGATGTACAGGTTCTGGCGCAGCACGGCGCTGCGCGTTTCGCGCACCGAGTTGCGGACCTGCAGTCCGGTGACCAGCGCGGCGCCGCTGCCGCACACGAACACCAGCATCAGCGTGCCGAAACCGGCGAACAGCCGCTTTCCGATCGTCCACGCGCCTCGAACCGCCTTCGGTGCCTTCATCGCTTCTCCGTTCGCCTGATCAATTCGGCCGCCAGTGCGGGCAGCGGCAGGACGGCTTCCGCCAGTCCGGCGCGCGCCACCCGTCCCGCCATTTCCCACACGAGGCTCGTCGCCTCGTCTTGCGCGAGGACGCGGCCGCCGGCGCGCGTGATGTCTTCGCTGCCGCGCAGCCCGTCTTCGCCCATGCCGGTCAGCACCAGTCCGAGCGCTCGCGGTCCGTACACGCCGGCGATCGATCGGAACAGCGCGTCGGCCGCCGGACGGTGCGCGTTGATCGGCGCGTCCTGATCGAGCGATGCGACGACGTCGCGCCCGCCGTTCTTCACGGTCAGATGGAAGTCGCCCGGTGCGACGTACACGTGCCCTGGCGCAATCGCCTGGCCATCCGCCGCTTCGACGACCGTCAGCGGCGTCTGTCCGTTGAGCCGCTCCGCGAAGAACCGCGTGAACATGCTCGGCATGTGCTGCACGACGAGGATCGGCGCGGCGAAGCCCCCTGGCAGCGCTCCGAGCAGCTCCGCGAGCGCCTGAGGACCGCCGGTGGAAAGACCGATCGCGATCGCTCCGG
>DASQHH010000710.1:0-3067 GCA_035632195.1 Vicinamibacterales bacterium | reverse complement strand
GAGCTGCACCGCGCTTCGCATGAGCGTGCTGACCAGCGACAGCGTCAGGAAGCCGTGGGCGATCGTCGTGTGGAAGGGAGAATCGGCCGCGGCGCGCGCCGGGTCGACGTGGATCCACTGATGATCGCCGGTTGCGTCGGCGAACTGATTGATGTCGGCCTGCGAGACGGTCCGCCAGTCGCTCGAGAATTCCCGGCCGATCTGCGAGCGGAAACCTGAAACGTCGAGGGTGATCAATAGAAGCTCCGCCCCTCCGCGACCATCTTCTCGAGCAGCGGCGCCGGTTCCCAGTAGTCGCCGAAGCGCGCGCGGTATTCCTTGACGCGCGCCAGCACTGTGGGCAGCCCGACGGTATCCGCGTAGAACATCGGGCCGCCGCTGTGCCGCGGGAACCCGAATCCGTAGCAGTAGATGATGTCGATGTCGCCGGCGCGCGTCGCGAAGCCGTCCTCGAGCACCCGCGCGCCTTCGTTGGCCAGAGCCGTCGTGATGCGCGCGAGAATGTCCGCGTCGGTAATCGGCCTGCGCGTGATGCCCCGCTTTTTGGCTTCCTCGTCGGCCATCTGCTCGATCAATAGATCGGGCATGCGATCGCGGCTGCCGGGCGCCGCGTACTTATACCAGCCGGCTCCGGTCTTCTGGCCGTACCGGCCCATTTCATACAGCCGATCCGGAATCGCGGACTGCGGACCTTCGGCGCGCGTCTTGCCAATCGACGCGAGGTACTGCCGGATGCGGGCGCCGACGTCGATGCCGGCGATGTCCTGCATGCCGTACGGGCCGACCGGCAGTCCGAAGTCGGTGAGGACCTTGTCGATCTGCGGCACGCTCGCGCCTTCTTCGAGCAGCAGGTACGCCTCGCGCATGTAGTAGGCGAGCATGCGGTTCGCGACGAACCCGAAGCAGTTGCCGACGACGACGCCGACCTTGCCGATTTTCTTCGCCAGCTTCAGCGACGTGGCAAGGACCTCCTTGCCCGTCTCCTTGCCGCGGACGATTTCGAGCAGCTTCATCACGTTCGCGGGGCTGAAGTAATGATGGCCGAGCACCTGCGAGGGCCGGCCGCTCGCCTGCGCGAACTGATCGATGTCGAGCGTCGACGAATTGCTCGCCAGGACGCAGTCCGCGCGCGTCACTTTGCCCAGCTCGGCGAACGTCTTCTTCTTCAGGTCCATGTTCTCGAACACGGCCTCGGTCACGATGTCGACCTGGTCGAAGCCGTCGTAGGTGAGCTGCGGCGTGATCAGCGCTATGGTCTTCTCGACCTGCTCGCGCGTCAGCTTGCCCTTCGACATCGTCACTTCGTAGTTCCGGCGGATCGTCGCCAGGCCGCGATCGAGCGACGCCTGGTCGACTTCTTTGAGCAGGACGGGGATTCCGGCGTTCGCGTAATTCATCGCGATGCCCCCGCCCATCGTTCCCGCACCGACGACCGCGGCGCGCCTGATGTCCTTTGCGGGCGTGTCCTTCGGCACGTCGGGGATCTTCGCGACCTCGCGCTCGGCGAAGAAGAGGTGCCGCAATGCCCTCGATTCCCTGGAGACGACGCACTCCGCGAACAGTTCGCGCTCGCGGACCGAACCCTGGTCGAATGACTTCGGCGAGGTCGACAGTCCGGCTTCGATGGCGTCGACGACCGCAAACGGTGCCCGGGCGCCGCGCGCCGTCTTCCCGAGCGACGCGCGAATCTCCGCACACGCCGACTTGCCCTTCTCGACCGCGTCCGAGGAGTGCGCGATGTCGCGGGTTTTGCGAATGGCCGACTTCGCTTTCGCGTACGCAACAGCCGTCCGGCGGAACGTCTGATAGTCGGACGAGGGGATGTCGAAGACTTCGTCGACGATGCCGGCCGCCTTCGCTTTCGTCGCGCCGACCGGTTTGCCGTCGGTCGACATCTCGAGCGCAATTCGGGCACCGCACAGCCGCGTCAGCCGCTGAGTGCCGCCCGCGCCGGGGATGATGCCAAGCAGGACTTCCGGCTGGCCGACCTTCGCGTCCTTCGCGGCGACGCGGTAGTGACAGGCCTGCGCGACCTCGAGTCCGCCGCCGAGCGCGTTGCCGTGGATTGCGGCTACCGTCGGTTTGGCGGCGTCTTCGACGCGTTTGAGCAGCTCGTGGGTGCCGGCCGAGCGCGCCATCGAGTCGGCGACGGTCTTCAGCGTATCGAAGACCTTGATGTCGGCGCCCGCGATGAACGTCGTGCCGGCGCCGATCAGGACGATGGCCGACGCGCCGGGATCCTTCACGGCGCGCGCGACGTTCGTCTCGATGTGGCTCCAGATCTCGGGGCTCAGCGCATTGACCGGGGGATTGTCGATCGTGAGGACGGCGACGCCGTCGTGCAGCTCGTAGTTGACCATGGCTTATCCAGTCGGAATCTTCTCTGCCTCGATGGCGATGCACGTCGTCGTCCCGTGCGCGTAAAGCTTGCCGGCCGCGTCCACGATGCGCGCTTCCGACACCGCCGTGCTCCGGCCGACGTGGATCACTTTGCCTTCGCAGCGGACGAGCCCGGCGGCGGTCGTCAGGCCGCGGGTGAGATTGACCTTCAGTTCCAGCGTCGTGAAGCGCCGGCCCGGCGGCGTGGTCGTGTTGATCGCGCAGCCGAGCGCCGTGTCGAGCAGCGTGGCGGCGAAGCCGCCGTGCGCGACGCCGGTCCCGTTGTAGAAGCGGTCCTCGACGGTGGCGGTGAACACGACGCGGCCGTATTCGACTTCGGCCAAACGGATGCCGAGCAGCTGCAGCATCGGCGGCGGCTGATAGCCGCCCGCCAGCATCTTCTGAAAGAACTCCAGCCCGGTCATCGCCATCCGGTCGGAGGGGGCGCCGGAGCGCGAGGCTCGAGCCGAGCGATCATCGACGGTGCTCATGCCTTTTGGACGCTGGCAGCAGAATGTTCGTCGCGCAGCACGCGATACAGAATCTTTCCGACCGCGCTCATCGGCAGCGTGTCGCGGATCTCGACCTGTCGCGGAATCTTGTACTCGGTCAGTCCTTTGCGGCAGTGCGCGACGATCTCGCCGACCGTCGCTGTCGTGTCGGGACGGAGCGCGATGCAGGCCTTGAC
>DASQHH010000709.1:0-2616 GCA_035632195.1 Vicinamibacterales bacterium | reverse complement strand
AGCTCCGCGTCTTCGATCGTGACGCGCAGGCGAGACGACTCGCCTGTCGGGAGCTCTGCGAGCGCAACCGTCGGGTTCGACGCCGCCGGCGGCCGCAGCGGTTTGTTGTACGCCGTCGCGACCTCGCGCGCGAGGCCGATGACGCTCAGGCAGTCGGGCCGGTTCGCCGTGACCTCGAAGTCGACGACCGCGTCGCCCCCGGCAAGCTCCTCGATCGACGCGACCTCGAATCCGCGCATGTCGAGCGTCGCGGCGAGATCCGCCGCCGGCGCGTCGATGTCGACGAAGTCGCGGAGCCAGGAGAGAACGAGCCGCATCAGTACGGGAACTGTTCGAGGAAGCGCAGATCGTTTTCGTAGAACAGTCGGATGTCCTCGACCTGGTAGCGGAGGATTGCGATCCGCTCGAGGCCGATGCCCCACGCGAAGCCCGTGTACTTCTCGGGGTCGTAGCCGACCGCTTCGAACACCGCCGGGTGCACCATGCCGCAGCCGAGCACTTCGATCCAGCCGACGCGTTTGCACATGCCGCAGCCGGCGCCGTCGCATTTCCAGCAGCTGACGTAGACGTCGGCGCTCGGCTCGGTGTACGGGAAGAAGCTCGGGCGGAAGCGCACGCGCGAACGCGCGCCGAACATGTCGCGCGCGAACGCGAGAATCGTACCCTTCAGGTCGGCCAGCGAAATGCCTTCGCCGACGACCAGGCCTTCCATCTGGCTGAACGCAGGGGAGTGCGTGAGGTCGAGGTCGTCGCGGCGGTACACGCGCCCGGGAACCACGATGCGGATCGGCGGCTGGTGCGCCTGCATGTAGCGGATCTGCATCGAGGAGGTGTGCGTGCGGAGCAGCGTCCGGCGGCGCGTGTCGCCGATGCCGGGCAGCGGCGGCGACAGATACAACGTGTCCTGCATATCGCGCGCGGGATGCTCGGCGGGAATGTTCAGCGCGTCGAAGCAGCGCCACTCGTCTTCGGCTTCGGGGCCTTCGACCACCGCGAATCCCATGCGCGTGAAGATCGCTTCCATCCGGTCGCGGACGATCGTCAGCGGATGGCGGTGCCCGGCCTGCGGTACGCGCCCGGGCAGCGTGACGTCGATGGCGCCCGCGGGGCGCGCCGTCGCCTGCGCCGCCTCCTGATAGGCGGTCCAGCGCGCTTCGATCGCCGCTTTCAGCTCGTTCGCGTACCGGCCGATCAGCTTCTTCTGATCCGGCGGCGCGGCGCCGATCGACTGCATCCAGCCGGCGACGACGCTGTTCTTGCGTCCGAGGAACCTGTCGCGGACCGTCTGCGCATCGCGAGCGGACGCCGCCGCCGCGAGCTCGCGCTCGAACGCGGCGATCTGCGCCTCGACGTCGGATTCGGAAGGATGCGGGGCGGACACGGTCCGCCCCTACGCGCGGGCGCTCTTGGCCTGCTGCGCGAGCTTGGCGAACGCCGCAGGGCTCGCGATGGCGATCTCGGACAGGCTCTTGCGGTCGAGCGCGACGCCCGCGTGCTTCAGCCCGTTCATCAGCTGGCCGTAGGTGAGCCCGTGCTGGCGCGCGGCTGCATTGATGCGGACGATCCACAGGCGGCGGAAGTCGCGCTTCTTGTTGCGGCGGCCGACGAACGCATACTTCAGCGCCGTGTCGACCGATTCTTTGGCGGCGCGATACAGCTTGCTCTTGTTGGCGTAATAGCCCTTCGCAAGTCCAAGCAGCTTCTTGCGCTTGGCGCGGCGGACGGTTCCTCTTTTTACCCGCGGCATGAACGTCTCCTATTTGTACGGCAGCATGCGCGCGAGCTTCTGCTGGTCGACCTTCGCGACGGTGGTCGTACCACGCAGGTGGCGCTTGCGCTTCGTCGTCTTGCTGTTCAGGATGTGCTGTTTGAAGGCGCTCCCGCGCAGAAATTTCCCGTTCTTCGTCCGCTTGAAGCGCTTGGCCGCGCCGCGGTGTGTTTTCAGTTTCGGCATGATCTGTGACGCTCGGCTAAAGCCTCGCGCTCCTTTGGCTGACGTTCGGCTAAAGCCTCGCGCTCCTATTTCGTCTCTACGGTCTGTCTCGCCGCCGGCCTGGCCCGGCCGCCTCCGCTCGACGGCTTGCGGCTCAGGATCGTGTGCATCTGGTTGCCTTCCATCCGCGGCATCGTTTCGGCGATCGCCACGTCGCGCAGCTCGTCGACCAGCCGTTCGAGGATCCGCCGTCCGATTTCCGGATGCGCCATCTCGCGTCCGCGGAAGAAAATCGTCGCCTTCACCTTGTCGCCGTCCTCGAGGAAGCGCTCGATGTGCTTCTTCTTGAACTGGTAGTCGTGCTCGTCGACCTTGGGTCGGAACTTGATCTCCTTGACCTCGATCACGTTCTGGTGCTTCCGCGCCTCGCGGGCCCGCTTCTGTTCCTGATACTGGAACTTTCCGAAATCCATGATGCGGCAGACCGGCGGGACGGCCGTCGGCGAAATTTCCACCAGGTCGAGCCCTTTGGTCTTGGCGATCGCCAGCGCCTGCGGCGGCGGCATGATGCCGAGCTGCTGGCCGGTGTCGTCGATGACGCGGATTTCACGGACCCGGATGCGTTCGTTGACCCGCACGCGATCGTCGCGGCGAGGACCAGCTGTGAATGCGATAAAGCCTCC
>DASQHH010000708.1:0-1636 GCA_035632195.1 Vicinamibacterales bacterium | reverse complement strand
ATGTTGAAGCCGGTGATGCCGAGGAAAAGCGCGGTGTCGCAGAGATACACGGGCGCCGCCGGATCGAGCGCGTCGAGAGCCGCCGCGAGACCGCGCAGCGCAGCCTCGTTGACCAGCAGCGATCGAATCGCGTACCGGCCGTCGTCGATGACACGCCGGACTACGAGGCGGCCTTCTGCGATGAACTGGGCGCGCTCGCGCAGCAGCAGGGGATCAGCGAGCGCGCGATACGCCGATACTCTCGGATCGTCCGCACTCTCGATTCGCTCGATCGACCGCAGCATCTCGAACCCTCTCTTCAGAACTGCCGAAGCGTCAGATTGAAGCGACCGCTCAGCCGGAGTTCCGGAGGTCCGCTGTTGGGAATGATTCGCGAAACGCCGTGGTAGCGCAGCCGGGCCTGCCCGCCGAACACGAACGCATCGCCCGATTCGAGCAGCCGCGCCTCGACCGGATCGCGGCGTTTCGGTCCCCCAAACAGAAACCGCCCGCATCGCCGATCGAGATCGAAACCACAGGGACTCCCGCGGCAATCGAGGCCGGACTCTCGTCCTTGTCCTGATGCAGGCCCATGCGCCCCCCGGCGTCGTAGTAGTTGAGGATGCAGAGGTCCGCGTCGAGCGACATGCCGGCGGCCGCCGCGGCGTCCCGCGCCAGCGCCTTGAAGGCGTCGGGCAGCGGTGGCGCGGGGAGGCCGTCGAAATCGCCCCGGACCGGCTCGTACCGATAGGTCTTGCCGTTCCAGTGCCGGCCCAGGCAGAGCATCCGGACGTGCATCTTCCCGCCGCCCCGGACGACCGGCACGTACGCGGGGACTGGACCATCGACGAGCGCGCGGCAGTCGTCGGCCAGCGCGCGCTGCGCATCGAGCGAAAGGTACCTCCGCAGGTGAAACGCGCCGGGCGCGATCTCCATCGTTTTACGGTAGCATCTTGAGGCCGTGCGCACTCTACGGACGCTGGGTCTGACGTTCGTGCTGCTGCTGGCAGCGCGGTGGGTCGCGGCGCATCCGGTGCCGTTCAGCTATCTGGATCTGCACGTTCAGGCGGGCGCGATCGACGCGACGCTCGTCGTTCACATCATCGATGCCGCGCACGATCTCCATCTCGAGCCGCCGGAGCGGCTGCTGCAGCCGTCCGAGGCGTCCGGGGCGTTCGGGCCGCTCACGCGGCTGCTCGGCGACCGCTTCACGGTGTCCGCGGACGGGCGGCCGCTGACGCCGACCTGGCTGGGCATCGACCCGATTCCGGATCGCCAGTCGGTCCGGATGCGCCTGCGATTCCCTGTGGCGTCGCCGCCGGGCACGGTGACCGTCGACGCGCGGATGTTCCCGTACGATCCCGCGCACCAGACATTCCTGAACGTCTACGAAGGCGAGGCGCTGACGCAGTCGATTCTCGACGGCGCGCATCCCGAGTTCGAATACTTCGCCGGCACCCGTCAGGGCGCTGCCGCCGTGATCCGGAAGTTCGTGCCCGCCGGCATCCACCACATCCTGATCGGCCCGGATCACCTGCTCTTTCTCGTCGGTCTGCTGCTGCTCGGGGGGACCATCCGCCAGCTCGCGCTCGTCGTGACGTCGTTCACGGTCGCCCACAGCATCACGCTGTCGCTCGCGGCGCTCAACCTCGTGTCG
>DASQHH010000707.1:0-5671 GCA_035632195.1 Vicinamibacterales bacterium | reverse complement strand
GCGTGGACGCCCGCATCAGCCGGATTGCGCAACCGCGGCGGATCTCGTTCACGCTGCCGCAGCTCGCGGCGGCGGCCGCCGTGCTGATCGCGGTCTCCGGCGGAGCGGCGTGGGAAGTCGGAATGCGTTCGGCCGATCACTCGGTTAAAGCATCGCGCTCCGACAACGCCGCAGGCACCAACGCAACTCCGGAGAGCGAGGCTTCAGCCGAACGATCTCAAGCCGAACGTCCGGCGCCAGCCGAAATGCTCAACGTTTCGCCCTCGACGCCGATGGCGGCAAAGGTGAGCTTCGCGGACGCGCAGTACGACGCGGCAGTCAGCGATCTGGAAAAGACGCTGAAGAGCGGCCGGACGCGCCTGGACAAGTCGACCATCGCGATCGTCGAGCACAACCTGCAGATCATCGACCAGGCGATCGAACAGGCGCGGCAGGCGCTCGAGGGCGATCCGGCGAACAGTTATCTCAGTGGACATCTCGTCGAAGCGCGGCGGCGGAAGCTGGACCTCCTCCGGCGCGCGGCGGCGCTCACGAACGAAACGGACTAGCTGACACGGCTGACAGCTACAGAGGAACAGTCATGATTGCAGCAATGCTCTTTGCAGCCGCCCTCGCGACGACCGACCAGACGGTCAACGTCACGAAGGGCACCAAGCTCGACGTCAACAACTTCGCCGGCGACGTCAACATCAAGACGTGGGACCGCGACGCCGTGCGCGTCGAAGTGAGCCACTCGGATCGCGAGACCGTCGACATCAAGCCCGGCGAGCAGACGCTGTCGATTCGCTCGCGCTCGGTGCGCGGCGGACCGCCCCGCTCGCTCGACTACACCATCAGCGTGCCCGGCTGGATGCCGATTTCGGTGACCGGCACCTACGCCGACGTGACGATCGAAGGCGCCGGCGGCGACGTCAACGTCGACACGACGCGCGGCGACATCATCGTCCGCGGCGGATCGGGCTTCGTCTCGCTCAAGTCGGTCCAGGGCCTCGTCACGGTCGAGAAGTCGAAGGGCCGGCTCGAGGTCCGCAGCGTCAACGAGGGGATCCACCTCACGGACATCACCGGCGACGTGTCCGCCGAAACGACCAACGGCGACATCATCCTCAACCGCGTCGACTCCCCCAACGTCGACCTCTACACCGTCAACGGCACGATCTCCTACGACGGCCCGATCAAGGACAAGGGCGTCTACCGTCTGACGACGCACAACGGATCGATCACGATGCCGGTGCCGGAGAAGGTCAACGCGGCGATGACGATGCGGACCTACAACGGGTCGATTCGCGCGTCGTTCCCGCTGCCGGCATCGGACCCCGAACGGCGCAACCGGCGGCTCTCGATGACGCTCGGCAACGGCAGCGCGCACGTGGAGCTCGAGTCGTTCGGCGGAACGATTTCACTGCGGCGGCCCGGCGAGCCGCGGCCCGAGACCGAGCGCCGCAAGCTGAAGGAGAAGAACCAGGCGTGGTTCGGCCCGGGAGTCGGAGCAGGCGCCGGCGCGGGCGTGGGCGCCGGAGTGGGCGCCGGCGTCGGAGCGGGCGCGGGCGCCCTCGCGGGCGTCGACTTCAGCGAGGTGATTAGCGACGCTCTGGCCAACATCGACACGGCCGCCATCGATCAGGCGATCGAGTCCGCGCTCGCGGCCGTTCCGGCTCCCTTCGTCGGGCCGGTCCCTGTGCCGAAGATCAAGATTCGGTAAACCCCGACCGTTTTCCGTCAGGCGAGCGTCATAACAGTATGGCGCTCGTCTGGCGGGCGCTCGCGCTCCCCGCCGTCTTCTCTGCCGTACTGTTCGCGCAAACGTCCTCTACTCCCGTCTTCGAGGGTCCGCGGGCGCTGACGCGCAACGCGCCGCCGCGCTTCGGCGAACAGGCCGAGCTCTGCGGACGAGCGGTCGCGCTTGAGTGTACGGGCCACATCCCGCGCATCCTCATTGACGTCGGCGGGCGCCCGTCGCGCTACGTCGTCGCCGTCCCCGACTGGATGCAGACGGACATCGCGGGGCGATTCGACGCTTCCTACCTGGGACGCGAGGTGTGCGCGACAGGCGCGTACACCGGTTACGGACTGCGCGAAGGCGTCGAGCTCGCGAGGGCCTCGGATTTGAGCGCCGTCGCCGGCCCGAATCCGCCCCTGCCGCCGTTCCAGATGGAAAGCGTGTCTCCGTGCGAGGAAGGCGTCAGGCTCCCGGCTCCACTCCACGAAGTCCAGCCGTCCTACACAGCGGCGGCGATGGCGGCGGAGATTTCAGGCTCCGTCATCCTCGAGGGCATCGTCATGCCGGACGGCACTGTGGGAGAAACGCGGCTCGTCCGATCGCTCTCTTCCGAGACCGGTCTCGACGACGCGGCACTAAAGGCGTTCAAGCAGTGGCGCTTTGCGCCCGCCACGCGGGACGGCGGTCCGGTGGCCGCACGCGTCACGGTCGAAATGACGTTCAGGCTGGATCGCGGTTCGGTGCGGTGAACAGGTCGCCGATCGTGCGGCCTGTCCCCGGGTCAACGAGATTCGGCGCAATCTCCGCCAGCGGCTCCAGCACGAACCGGCGTTCGCGAAAGCGCGGATGCGGCACCTGCAGCCCGGGCTCGTCGACGACGGCGTCCCCGTAGAGAATCAGATCGAGATCGAGCGTCCGAGGCGCATTGGGAAACGGCCGTTCGCGTCCGCGCTCCTGCTCGATGGCCAGCAGCGCGTCCAGCAGCCGGCGCGCCGTCAGCCGCGTCGTGCCGACAACGGCGGCGTTCAGGAAGTCGGGCTGGACAATGTTGTCCGGCGCCGCGCCGACAGGCGCGGTCTTGCGCTGGTTCGAGACCCGCATGTCGTCGAGGATGCGCGAGAGTCTGTAGATGCCGAAGCGCAGGTGCGACTGCCGGTCGCCGAGATTGCTGCCGATGGAAACGGCGACGACTACTCGATCCACCGCGTCGGCAGGACTTCGCCTTTGGCGGGGCCGATGACGTCCGCGCGGCGGCCGAGCAGATCCGTGCGCCCGGCGAGCGCCTGTTCGAAGAAGCGCTTCTGCTCCAGCACTTCTCCCAGGATCAGCCGGACCATCTTCGCGTGGCGGGCGTTGGCGGCCGCGATCGACGGGATGCGCGCCTGCCATTTGTCGACGAACGCCTGGGCGTCGCGGGCATCTTCATCGAAGAGGGCGCGGGCGGCATCGTTCCCTTTGCCGGACACGCGGCGGTTGGGATCCACGGCGTCCGGCACCGCTCCGCCGAGCTCGCCGACGGCGCTCGCAATCCACGAGAGCTGGACTTCTTCGCGGTTGATCACGTACTGGTAGGTATTGTTCGCGTCGTACTGGCCGATGTGCTGCGCGGAGATCTGATGGCGCAGCAGCGCCGTCAGCTTGTCGCGGTACAGCTCCTGGAGCTGCGCGAGGAGGTCGGTCACGCGTTCTGCTTTTCCTTGCAGGTGATGCAGACGCGCGTCCAGGGAATCGCGTTGAGGCGCGCCGGCGCGATCGGTTCGCCGCAGTCGCGGCACACGCCGTAGGTGCCTTTTTCGATGCGCCACAGCGCTTCTTCGATCGCCTGGAGGATCTTCGCGTCGGTCTGTTTGAGTTTCAGCTGGATGTGGACTTCGTTGTTGCCGCTCGCCTGATCCGCCATGTCGCCCTGGCGGGTGTTGTTTTCCATCGATGCCTGAAGCGGCTTGATACCGCCCTGCCCGAGAATTTCACCGCGCTTCTTCAGCAGCGCGTCCTTGTACGGCTGAACGTCCATGGTGTCTCCGAGGGTCACTGCCAACCCCGCATGATAGCACTAGGGGCGGGCGGCTCGCAGCCGGGAGGCGGCCCTAAAGGGCGGCACTACATCAGAAACGCGTAACGCGCGAGAAACAGCGCCGCGAAGACGTAGATGAGCGCGTGGACATCGCGGCCGCGTCCGGAAGCGAGCTTGAGCAGCGCGTACGAGACGAGACCGAACGAGACGCCTTCGGTGATGCTGACGGCGAGCGGCATCATCACGAGCGTGAGGAATGCAGGGATGGCTTCGGTCGGATCGTCCCACGCGATGTGGCGCACGCCGCCAATCATCATCGTCCCGACGAGAATCAGCGGCGCCGCAATGATCGGATAGAGCGTCGTGGTGCCGGCCGTATAGCCGCCGCCGATCGTCTGCACGAGCGGGTGAAAGAAGAGCGCCAGAAGGAACAGCGCGGCCGTGACGACGCTCGCGAGACCGGTGCGGCCTCCGGCGGCGACTCCGGCGCCGCTCTCGATGTACGCGGTCACCGTCGAAGTGCCGAGAACGGCGCCCGTGACGGTTCCGACGGCGTCGGCGAGCAGCGCCTCGCGACCGCGGACGAGCGTCCCGCCCTGCATCAGGCCCGCCTGCGTGCCGACGGCGACCAGCGTGCCGACCAAATCGAAGAGCGCCAGGAAGAACAACACTAACACGACCGCCAGCATCCCCGGCCGCAGCGCGCCGGCGATATCGAGCTTCATGAACGTCGGCGCGAGCGATGTGGGGGCGCTGGCGATGCCGTGGAACCGGACGATGCCGAGCGGCGCTCCGAGGAGCGTCGCCCCGAGAATGCCCCACAGAAACGCGCCAGGAACCTTCCTGGCCAGCAGGATGGCCGTCAGCGCCAGCGCCGCGACCGCGACCAGCGGCGCCCGGCCGTGCAGGTTGCCGAGCGTCACGAGCGTGCCCGGCGACGCGACGATCAGCCCGGCCCACTGCAGGCCGATGGCGGCAATCAGCAGTCCGATGCCGGCGGCGATCGCGTGCTTGATGGAGTCGGGTATCGCCGTGATGAGCCGCTCGCGAAGTCCAACGCCCGCGGTCAGGATGAAGATCGTCCCGGCGATGGCAACCGCGCCGAGGGCGACCTGCCACGGCACCTTCATGCCGACGACGACCGAGTAGGCAAAGAAGAAGTTGTGCCCCATCCCCGGCGCAACGGCGATGGGATAGTTGGCGAGCAGCGCCATCAGCAGCGTCGCCAGCGCGGTGGCGAGACACGTCGCGGTCAGGACCGCGCCCGGGTCCATCCCCGCGGCGCTCAGCACCGCCGGCTGCACGAAGATGATGTAGGCCATGGTCAGGAACGTCGTCAGGCCCGCGACGATTTCGGTGCGGACGGACGTCCCGTGGGCGCGCAGCGCGAACCGGCGTTCGAGCATGCGAGAGTCTATTCCGCCCGCAGGGTCGACAGCGGCTTGTTTCGGAGGACGTCGAGGCTGGATACGACGCCAATCGCGGCGACGAGGACGGCCGTCAGCACGACGCCAGCACCGAGCTCGCGCGGGAAGATCTTCCACGGAACCTCGAGCGCGTAGTGCGTGACGCCCCACGTGAGCGGGATGGCGCCGAGCGAGCCGACCAGGCCCGCCAGCGACCCGAGTACTCCGTATTCGAGCAGCAGCATCCGGGCGATGGTGCGCGTGCTGGCGCCCAGCGTTTTGAAGACCGCCGCTTCGTAGACACGCTGGAATTTCGTCATCGCCACCGCGCCGACGAGAATCAGGATGCCGCTGAACAGCACCAGGCCGCCGACGACCGTGATCGCCAGCGTCACCTTCGACGTGATGTCGCGGATGGTTTCGAGCACCTCGTGGAAGTCGATGACGGAGACGTTGGCGTAGCGCTCCACCAGATCGTGCTGGAAACGCGCGCGCGCGTCGGTCCCCACCGGCCCCCTCAAAGGACACACG
>DASQHH010000706.1:0-8046 GCA_035632195.1 Vicinamibacterales bacterium | reverse complement strand
GGGGCCGCGCGCGCGCGGCCCTTCCAGTCCCGCATTAGTGCTTAAAACGCTCGCGGCGCGCGACCAGCTCGGTGATACCGACCTCGAGAGCGTGCACGAGCGCGATTTCCTGCTTCGACGGGTGGATCGACCGCAGGTAGTCGACGATCGTCTGCCGATCGATCGTCAGCTCGTCGATGCGGACCGACGTGCCGTCCACATGCACCGGCTGTCCGTCGGAGACGCGGGCCTCCTCCTGCGACGTCATGGGCTCCATGAGTCCTTCCCTCCGCCATCTGAGGGGGCAAGCACGGTGCCACGTGGAATCGCCTGAAAAACCGGCACCTGTTCGGGCGGCTGTTCCGGAACAGACCACGCGAATCACGGGATCGACCCCGGATGTGCGGCTGGCGCACATCTGCATGAAATTTCCACGTCGCGATGCGCGCTCGGGGAACGCTTAGCGCTTCAACCGCGCGATCAACTCCGTCATGTCCGCGGGCATCGGCGCTTCGAATCGCAGCTCGCGTCCGTCGCGCGGATGCCGGAAGACCAGCCGCGCCGCATGGAGCGCCTGACGCGAAAACGCGATCGTGCGCAGCGCATCAGGACCGAATGTGTACCGCCGCTCGCCGACGAGCGTGTGGCCGCGCAGCCGCGCCTGCAGCCGGATCTGATTGCGCCGGCCCGTGACGAGCGATACTTCGATCAACGCCGCGCCGCGCAATGGCTCGACCACGCGGTAGTGCGACGCGGCGTCCTTCCCGCGCGGATCGCGCGGGTGCGTTTCCTTCTGAATCAGCGCCTTCTGGTCCCACACGAGACGATCGCGCCACGTGCCTGACGCCGGCTCGGGATGGCCGTAGACCACCGCCAGGTACACGCGCTCGGGCGTGTGGCGCTTGAACTGCTTCTTGAGATCCTCCTGAGACGCCGCATTCTTCGCAAAGACGACGAGGCCGGAGGTGTCGCGATCGATCCGATGGACGACGAGGGGACGCCCTTTTCGCCGCGCGCGCAGATACGCGTTGAGGTCGTCGAAGACCGACCGCGCATCGCCTTTTCGCTCGAGGGGCACGGCGAGCAGGCCTGCCGGCTTGTCCAGCACGACGAGGGCATCGTCTTCGTAGACGATCGGCAGATCGCGATCGGCGCCGAGCCGCGCCGGACGCCGGGAGCTGCCGGGGCGATCCATCCAGATGCGGACGATGTCCCCGGGCCGGAGCCTCGCGGCGGCGTCGGCCCCGGCCGATTCGCGGCCGTTCAAGAACACCTTGCCGCGTGCAATCGCATCGGCCGCCTTCGGCCTCGATCCGAGGCGCTCGGCGGCGGCCAGAAACTTGTCCAGCCGCATACCCGCATCAGCAGGACCTGCGGTCCATTCGCCGTTCGGCACGCTCCATCTTTGATCGGCGACCGGGAGGCCCGGCAGCCGGTGCCCCATTAGTAGAAGTCGTGGGCGTCGAAATCGACGTCCACACCCTTCAGGCCGTTGACCTGCTCGGCGCGGACCGAGATGACGCCGTCCTGCACCTGGAGCACGCCGTCGACGAGGAGAAACGGCTCTTCGACAATGGTGAGGCGGTCGCGCGCGAACAAATCGGGCCGGACGATGATGTTGGCGACGCCCGTCTCGTCCTCGAGCGTGAGGAAGACGAACCCCTTCGCCGTCCCCGGACGCTGCCGGGTGATGACCATGCCGGCAACCCGCACGCGCCGGCCGTGGCGTCCGGTACGCAGATCGATCGCGCGCAGCACACCGCGCATCGCGAGCTCCTCGCGGCGCAGCGCCATCGGATGCCGGCCGACAGTGAGCCCCATGCCGGCGTAGTCGGCCACGAGCCGTTCGGCCTCGGTCATCGGCTTCAGTGGACAGGCGTCCGTGTCGGTGCCGTCGTTTCCTGCCCATTCGTCACCCGCGTCACCTGCCCTACCCGCCCCACCTGCCCACTCCTCAAACATCTCGCCTGACGGCCGCACCGCGCGCTCGGCCTGCCACAGCGCCGACCGACGGTCGTAGCCGAACGCGTTCAGCGCGCCGATGTCGGCGAGCGTGACCACTTCATCGCGGCGCAGTCCGGCGCGCGCGACGAGCTCGTCGAGCGAGTGGAAGCGTGGGAGTCGCACCATTGCCGTCGTCACCGCCGGCCAGTCGTGCGAGCAGTTGTTACAGAACCAGCGTCGCTCGTCGACGCGTTCGAGCATGCTTTCGTCGTCGCACGCGCACTTCGGACACCGCGGCGGGACCGACGACTGGCGACTGACGACTGGCGGCCGGCGACCGGCGACTGCTCTGCCCGCCTGTTCGCGAAGGCCGTGGACGTACCGCAGGCCGAGCCGGATCGCGCCGTCGGATTCGACGGTGCAGTCCCAGTCCGAGATCTGCGCGTCGATCGGGTGGAAGCGCACGCCACGCCGCTGCGCGTCCTTGACGAGCGTCGACGGGTGATAAAACCCCATCGGCTGGTTGTTGAGCAGCGACGCGTAGAACGCCGCGGGATAGTGGACCTTGAGGTACGCGCTCGCGTACGCGAGCAGCGCGAAGCTCGCGGCATGCGATTCCGGAAACCCGTACAGCGCGAACGACGCGATCGACGTGATGATCGTTTCCGCCGCGTCGCCGGTGATGCCGTTCTTCGCCATCCCCTCGCGCAGCTGGATTTCGATCTGTTTCATCCACTTCTCGGATCGCTTGAAGCCCATCGCGCGCCGCAGGTCTTCGGCCTGGCCGCCGGTGAACCCGGCCGCGACCATCGCCATCCGCAGCAGCTGCTCCTGGAACAACGGCACCCCGAGCGTCCGCTTCAGGATCGGCTCGAGCGACGGGTGCGGATACTGCACGGCCTCGCGCCCCGCCCGGCGGTTCAGATACGGATGCACCATATTGCCGACGATGGGGCCGGGCCGGATGATCGCGACCTCGACGACGATGTCGTAGAAGTGCTCGGGGCGCATACGCGGCAGCGTCGCCATCTGCGCCCGCGACTCCACCTGGAAGACGCCGATCGTGTCGGCCTCCTGCAGCATCTTGTAGACCGCCGGGTCGTTCGACGGCAGATGCGCGAGGTCAACCTGATTCGAGCCTTGAACCTCGAGCCTCGAGCCTTGTCCGTTCACCAGCGCGATGGCGTCCTGCAGCACCGCCATCATCCCGAGCCCGAGCAGATCGACCTTCACGAGGCCCATGTCGGCGCAGTCGTCCTTGTCCCACTGCACGACGACGCGGCCGGGCATGCTGGCGTTCTCGAGCGGTACGATTTCGTCCAGCCGCCCGCGGCACAGCACCATGCCGCCCGAGTGCTGGCCGAGGTGGCGCGGCAGGTCGAGCATCTCGCGCCAGATGCGCGCGAACAGCCGCACCCGATCGGCATTCAGATCGAGGCCGACGGCTGAGAGCTGGCGCGGCAGCGTGTCGGCAGGATCGATGAACTCGAACTGATTCATGATCTTCGCGAGGCGATCGATCTGCGCCGGATCGAAGCCGAGCGTCTTGCCGACTTCGCGCGCCGCGCTCCGGCCGCGGTAGGTGATGACGTTGGCGGTCATGGCAGCTCTTGGCCCCCGCTCGGCTGAAGCCTCGCGCTCCAAGGAGCGCGCGTTGTATTTCTCGTACACGTGCTGGATGACCGACTCCCGCCGGTCGCCGCTCGGCAGGTCGAGATCGATGTCCGGCCACTCGCCGCGCTCCTCGGACAGGAACCGCTCGAACAGCAGATCCATGCCGACCGGATCGACCGCCGTGATCCCCAGGCTGTAGCAGACGGCGCTGTTGGCGGCGCTGCCGCGCCCCTGCACGAGGACATCGTGCTGGCGGCAGTAATTGACGATGTCCCAGACGATCAGGAAGTAGCCCGCGAGATCGAGCTTCTCGATGAGATCGAGCTCGCGCGCGATCTGCGCCCGCGCCCGATCGTGATACGGCTGATACCGCTCGCGCGCGCCGACGTCGGTGATGCGGCGCAGGAACGACGCCTGGGTGTCGCCGGGCGGCAGCGGATAATCGGGAAAGCGGTAGCCGAGATCCGCCATCGTGTACTGCAGGCGGCCGGCGAGCTCGCGCGTCCGCGCGACCGCGGCTTCGTGATCGCTGAAGAGCGCGGCCATCTCCTCCGGCGGCTTGAGATACCGCTCCGCGTTCGGCGCCAGCCGCCGCCCCGCCTCCGCCACCGTCGTCCCGTGATGAATGCAGGTGAGGACGTCGAACAGCGGCCGCCGCGCGGGGACGTCGAACCGCGCGCCGTTGGTCGCGAGCGTCGGCACGTGGAACGTCTCGGCGAGCGCGGCCAGCGTGTCGTTGTCCCGTTCCTCGCCGCGGCGCAGGTGGCGCTGCAACTCGACGTAGACGTTCGAGCGCCCGAACAGGCCGACGATCCGATCGAGCAGGCCGCCCACCCCATGCCGACGGCCGTCGAGCGCCGTGCGCCCGACGAGCGCGACGAGTCCGGTGACGCAGCCGTCGAGCTCGTCGAGCGTCAGCGCGCCCTCGCCCTTCGGAGAGCGCAGCTTCATGCGCGTGATCAGGCGGCAGAGATTCTGGTACCCGGTCCGGTTTTCACAGAGAACCGGCAGGATAAAGTTTGAAGTTGCGAGTGTCAGCTCCGCGCCGACAATCGGCTGAATGCCGGCCGCCTTCGCCGCTTTATGGAATCGCGGCGCGCCGTACACGCCGTCGCGATCCAGCAGTGCGAGCGCGGAGTAGCCGAGGTCCGCCGCCCGATCGATCAGCGTTTCGGGCGGGGACGCTCCCTGCAGAAAGCTGAAGGCAGACGCCGAATGCAGCTCGATGTACGGCGACGACGACAACGTGAACACTCAAAAGTGAACGTTTTAACTTTCATCAGCGGACGGCCCGTACACGCCCGGCACGGAGATGTTGTTCAGGCGCAGGTAGACGCCCAGCTGCGCGCGATGGTGGACGATGTGGTTCAGGAAGAAACCGCGGATGCAGTTGTACCGCGGCATGGTGAACAACACCTGAGCGCCGTTCCTGAGCGTCCAGGGGACGAGGTACTCGCCGTCGGGCTTCTGCAGCGCCGGACGCGTCTTCGCCACGTTCGCGTCGAACCAGGCGATCAGCTCGGCGCGATCGCGGGCCGTTTTCGACATCTCTTCCCTGGAGACCGTCGACAGATCGAATTCCGGCTTGTTCATCGTGTCGACGGCCCACGACAACGAGGTCACGATATGGCTCGCGAGCTGCCCCATCGAGAACGACTTGTCGTGCGGCTTCCACCCGAACTTCACGTCCTGGACGCGTTCGAGCACCTTCCGCGTAGAGCCCATCTCCTGATCGAATTCCGGCACCAGCAGTTCCGCAATCGTCATACACGTCGCTCCTTAATCAACTATCGCGTCGTTTTTTAGTGGGGCTCCGCCCCACACCTCGGCTCGGTCACTCGCGGGGGCCCCTTGCCCCGCTCCGTTTCCTCGCGGGCGCGCACTTGCGCGCCGTAGCGCCTCATCAATCGACTATCGCGTCGATGAACCAGCCCTCGGAAGCGCGATCGCGAAAAATCCGGTAGACCGCGCCGTCATTCAGCGAAACATCCCACTCGTCCCGATCCCAACCCGCCCCACCTGCCCTACCAGGCCCACCTGCCCCGTCCGCCCCACCTTCGCGCTGCGCGCTACGGTGGGCAAGCCACCACTCACCCGACGTCCGCCACGGCCCCGCGCACGCCAGGACCGATCCGCCGGCAAATCCGCGGCGGTCCGTCGTCACGCGCGACGGACGGCCGCTGACGTCGACCGACACGCGCGCCGGCACCGCCTGCCGGCACCGCCGCAGTGCAGAGACGATCAACGCAGAATTCGCTGAACCCCCAGAACCTTCCTGTACAAAATGTTCTCTGCGATCTCCGCGGTCTCTGCGGTTGCTTTCCTCTGTGTGCTCCGTCGCGAATGGCGCCATCGCAAAGGCGCCGGGGCGGTCGCTGTCGACCTCCACCGGCGCGCCGATGCGGTCCTGCCCCATCAGCGCCGTCAGCCGCGCGACCAGCGTCGAGAGCTGTTCGGGCGTCGGGTGCGCGCGCGTGAACAGCGTGTGCTGCAGCACCCGGCCCGGCGTCGGATCGATGACGATGCCGACGCGATCGATCCCCGCAGACGCCGGCCGCGATTCGAGATCGAGCAGCGCGAGCGTGCGCAGCGTCCGCACGTCGCGAATCGGCGACGGGAGCTCGATCCGCCGCGCGTCGACTTCGTGCGTCACCAGCCGCAGGACGACGTGCAGGACGGCGGCGCCGCGATCGCGGCGCTCCAGGCGGACAACGAGCGGTTCCAGTAGACGCGTCAGGACGAACGACAGCGGTTCGAGCTCTTCGATCGGCCATTCGAGATCGAGCGACGCGTCGAACCGCTCCGCCTCGAGCGTCGGGACGAGCGGACGCACGTCCGCCCCGCGCGCCATCGCCTGCCACGTCAGGCTCGCGCGCCCCAGCCGCGCCGCCACCGCGTCGGCCGGCAGCGCCGCGAACTCGCCGAGCGTCCGGATCCCCCAGCGTTTGATCGCCGCGAGGCGATCTCCGAGATCGGATCGTCGCTCATCGGGGCGAGCGAGCTCGCCCCCTACACACGACAGGATGTCGATTCCGATCGGCGCGAGCGCGTCCGCCTCGCCGCCGCGCGGGACGACGGTCAGCCCCGCCCTCGCGTGCGCGAGCATCGCCGCCGCGGTCCACGCCGGCGCAACGGCCACGTGCGCGCGCAGCCCGCGATCCGCGCAGACGCGCCTCAACTCTTCGCCAATGACGCGCGGAGGGCCGAGCAGCCGATCGAGTCCGCCGACGTCGAGGGTGATGAAATCGGCGAAGCACTCGTATCGCGGGGAAAACCCCTGCACGACCGACTCGCGCGTGGCCCGTCGCTCATCGGGCGGAGCAAACTCCGCCCCTGCACACCGGGCCTCCCCTGCGCTAGGCGGTGGTTGAAAGAGGCACGCGTACATCGATCTGATGCGGCGAATGACGGCGCGCCTGGGCGACGCGCGCGTCGATGGTCAACCCGTCGAACAGCCGCGAACCGAAGCGGCTGTGCGGCGACTGCATCTGGAGCGTCAATCCCGACGAACTGCGCGCCATCGGCTGCGCCCCGACGAGCACGCAGGCGGTCGGCGAACCCTCGACCATGCGCTGCACGCGCAGCCACGTCGTGAACGGCAGACGCCGGATCGCGTCCGCAGGCGCTTCGGCCACATCGAACACGACGAGACCGAAATTGCCCGCCTGCAGCACGAGCGCCCACGCGCGGACCGCCTGTTCGAGCGCGCGCTGGTTCAGATCGCGGCACATGCCGGGATTGGCGACGACGTGGCCGCGGATCCAGAGGAGCCGCGTCGGATCGACGCCGGCTGCAGACGCCGACGCGACGTCGAGCATGTCGAGCGCGTCGATGTACGCGACGAGCTCGCCCCGATCCGTCGCCGCCGCCAGCATCTGAAGCGCCAGGCTCGTCCGGCCCGACGACCGGGGTCCGACGATTTCGGAGAGCTGCCCGCGCGGAAATCCGCCGCCGAGCCGCGCATCGAGCGCCGCCGCATCCGTGGCCGCGACGTCATAGACGGGATCGCGCGCACCGGCCAGCCCTGAGCCTGAAGGCCCAGCAGTCGTGAGCGTCCGGTCGAGGCGGCGGGCGCGGAGCAGCGATTCGAGTTCGACGCGGGCGAGAGCCATGGTGCGTTAGGTTATTTTTCGTACGTTTCGATGTTTCGCTTAATTTTCGCTATGCGAACTATAGCACGACAGCCACCCCTCGCAAGGTAAGATTGGTCTTCACGGGCACGGGCAGGCCTAAAGGCCTGCGCTGCATCCGTTTACACACTTTTGGCCGAGTCCGCACCAGCCCAGACCGCCACGGCCCCCGGCGACGTTGCCGCGTCCGCGCCAGCTGTTCCAGGCGCAGCCTCGATCGGCGCCCGCACCGGCCGCCGGATGCTCGCCGCCTTCACCTACCGTGATTTCCGCGTGCAATGGATCGGCGCCTGTACGTCGAGCATCGGCACGTGGATGCAGATCACCGCGCAGCAATGGCTGATCACCTCGCTGACGCACTCGCCGCTCTACCTCGGTC
>DASQHH010000705.1:0-2439 GCA_035632195.1 Vicinamibacterales bacterium | reverse complement strand
GGAAGACGACAACTTAGGACGGGTCGGGAGGGGTGGGATGAGCAGAAGCGGCGGGACGCGCTCCTCACCCCTCCCGCATCATCTCTAACATGGTCGTCCTGAAGCCGAAGCGGCGGAAGAGGCTCTGAGCCTGTGTGTTCTGGGGCGCCGTCCATAACATCACGCGCGTGATGTTGTGGGCGGCAAACCAATCGAGGGCGGCCTTCAGCAGCGCCGTCCCCGCGCCGTGGCGGCGATGCGCAGGGTCGACGACGATGTCGTGGATGTACCCCGCTTCGGGGCGGAGCTCCTTCCAGCTCTCCGCTTCGACACTGACGAAGACGTAGCCGGCGACGCGTCCGTCGACCTCCGCGACCAGTACGGTCGCGTGGGCGTGTGCGATTTCGTCGCGAACGCGGGAGGTGTACGCATCGCCGCTAAGCCGATCGACCGGAATGAACCGCCTGGCGTCCCAGGCGTGGTGCTGTCCGACCAGCAGCTCGCAGAGTTCACCGACGCGACGCCAGTCCTGCGCCGACGCGGGGCGTATCGTCACTCGAGCCGCTTCGTCAGTTCGGCAAACGCCTGCTTCGCCGCATCGAGCTCGACGCCGGTCCACTGCGCTGCAGCCTCGACGTTCGGAAAGGTCCGAATGTTCGGCTCGCCCCCCGCGCTTCGTTCGGTGGCATAGAGGCGTGCGAGGTCGAACGCCGCCGACGGGCCGATGACGAACGCGCGCCTCGAATTCCCATCGAACACCTTGCGCGCGGCCAGGCTGCGGATGTCGGCGGACGAAAGCTGTGGCGAGGCGATGTCGACGCGACGGAAGTCGGCGATGTGGTGGAACGAGGGTGAGAACCGCGAGTCGGCCAGCAGCCGCGTCATGCTGTCGAGCAGATCGAGGATGGAGAGCGTACCGATGCCCAGCGTGAACACGGCGCCGCGTTCGGCGTCGATGGCGTAGTCGGTCGGCACATGGTGATTCTACCTATTGCGGATTGCGGATCGCAGATTGCGGATTTTGGTTCTGGGTTCTCGGGTCGGGGTTCTTGGTTCGGCTGCTTATGCTGTGGACTCCGCCTCGATGGTCCGTGCCTGCGCGTCGTGCAGTTCTTCGCGGATGCGGTCCTCCGCGCGTCGCTGCGGGTGCGGCGGCGCGAACGCGCGCTGCTCGATACGGCGGCGGACCTTTCGCAACTGCTCTTCGATGGATCGTTCCGGCCCTTCGATGGTCAGCTGAACCGGTGCAGACGTGAGGTCGATGCCGCCGTCGGCCGCACGCAGCCACACATCGACAATGATGCCCTTGTAGAGGAGGCGGTCCAGGACGTCAATCGTGCTCCGCTCGTTCGCTTCGTGGTCGACTGACACGCAGCTTGGGGGGCGCGCACCGCGATTATGGCGCGATCAGCCCGTATTGTCACTGTCATCAATTCCGATGCGGAATTTCCCTTCGTGCCTGTCTTGCCCTTCCTGCCCTCCCTTCGCGCTCCGCACTTCGGAGGGCAAGCCCCTCCCCCAGTGCTCGGAATCGGAATAACATACGGCGCCACGGGTATGGGTAAACACCTTCACGCTACGACCATCGTCCTCTTTATATGCGCCGTTGCGACCGCCGCAGGCTGCGCGAGTTCGACTGCACAGAAGAGATCCCAGATTCACCAGACGCCGGCCGGCCTCGGCCAGTATCCCTACAGCGACGCGGACGTCGATTTCATGTCCGGGATGATTCCGCACCACGCGCAGGCGGTCATCATGGCCGGCTGGGCGCCGACGCACGGCGCACGCTCCGACGTCGCCATCCTCTGCGAGCGCATCGTCGTCGGGCAGCGCGACGAGATCGCGATGATGCAGGGATGGCTGCGCGACCGCGGACTGGAGGTCCCGGACGCGACGTCGACGAGGCACAAGATGAAGATGAACGGCATGCTCCACGAGATGCTGATGCCGGGCATGCTCACCGACGAGGAGATGGCCGCGCTCGACAAAGCGCGCGGACCGGAGTTCGACCGCCTGTTCCTCGAAGGGATGATCCGGCACCACCAGGGCGCCATCGACATGGTCGATGTGCTGTTCAAGTCGTACGGCGCTGCGCAGGACGAAACGGTCTTCAAGTTCGCGAATGACGTGTTCGCGGACCAGGGCATTGAAATCACGAAGATGCACGAAATGCTGGGGAGATGAGATGAGAAAGCTGATTCTGCTCGCTGCGTTCGCGGTCGGCTTCTATGCGTGCGCGAGTTCGAAGACCGCCTCGAACAATCCGCCGTCGTCGACACCGAGCGCGCCGCCGCCCGCGGCTGCACCGGCCACACCGTCGACGCCTCCGCCGGCACCCACGCCCGCGGCGCGGCCGGCCCCGTCGACGACAACGCCTGCAGCGCCGACCCTGGCAGCGCCGGTGGTTACACCGGAGCCGAACATCATGGCCCCCAACAACGGACGGGGGACGCCGCCGCC
>DASQHH010000704.1:0-1947 GCA_035632195.1 Vicinamibacterales bacterium | reverse complement strand
GGCAAAGGCGAGCCGCCTGACGATGTCCCGAAAGTACAGGCGGCGATGCAGGGCGAAAAGGTGCTCGACTCGGCCCACTACCCGCGTATCACGTTCAAGAGCACGTCCGCAAAAGGCGCGCGAGACGCCGCATCGCTCCGGGGGACAGAGGCCCCCGGACAGAACTTTGACGTCACGGTGACCGGCACGCTGACGATTCGGAACGTGTCCCAGCCGGTCACGACGACCGTTCACGTGGAAAAGACTGCCGGGTCGCTGACGGCGACTGGACGCTTCAAAATCAAGCAGTCGGCGTTCGGGATTCAACCCATCAGCGTCGCCGGCGTCGTCGCGGTGAAAGACGAGCTCGACATCGCGTTCAGCATCGTCGCGAAACCGTGATCAGGGATGCTCGCGGATGAACTTCTGCAGCATCGTGAATGCCGGACGATTCGACCAGTCGGGCCGCACGATGCCCGACCCGCACGTCCCATCGTCGGCCGCGTCCCAGAGGTTGAAGAACAGCACCGCGGTCCACCAGCTTCGCCTCGCCTGAAATGCCGTCAGCACTTGCTCGTAGAAAAGCGCCTGCCCGCCTTCGCCGAAGGCCGACGCGCACGGCCGCTTTCCGGTCTCCGAAAGCCAGACCGGCTTGTTCATCGCGTACGGCTTGACGAGGTAGTCCATGAAGTACGGCAGCGAGGGAAAGTCGTCGTACCAGTGCACGGTGACGATGTCGAAGAGATCGCCGACGGCGAGCATGGCGCCGGCGTACCAGCCGTTCGGCACGGCATGCGGGCTGACTTCAGGGCCCAGCACCACGGCTTTCGGATTCGCCGCCAGAATCGCCGCGCGCGCATTGATCACGAGCGACCTGTAGACGCCGATGTCTGCGCCCTTCAGGTATTGATCGAGGTTCGGTTCGTTCCACACGCCCCAGAGCGCGATGTCGTCCTTGTAGCGCGACACGACCGCGAACACGAAGTCGTACCAGTCCTGATAATTGAGCGGCGGGTACCAGTATGGATTGCCGCCGTTCGCCCAAGACGGCGCGTACGCGAGCGAAGCGAAGATCGTGCGGTGGGTTCTACGCGCCTCGTCGCGCCAGGCATCGGTGATCGTCCAGTTGAAGCACCCTTTGCATGACGGCTCGATCGTGTCCCACCCGAACGCGAGGCGGATCGTCCCGGCGCCAAGCTCCGCCATCTTGTCCGCCATCTGGGGCGACAGCTTCACCGTGTTCATCCCGTAATGGAAATCCTGCGCGTGCACGGGCCGCGCGAACAGCAGCGCCCATGCGACGCAGACGGCAAGGCCGGCGAGCGAGTACGATACCGGCATGCGTGCGCTGGGGCGGACTGCCCTGGTCATCATCATCCTCTGCTCAACCGCGCTCTGCGCCGGCGCGCAGCCCGTACGGAGCTGGGAGCTTGCCGGAGGGTACACGCGGGCGAACGACTCGCCCAACCTGGTGACGCTGAACGGCTGGCTCGCGGATGGGGGCGTGCGGATCACGCCATGGCTCGCAGCCATCGTCGAGGCGAGCGATGTCCGGACGACCATCGTCGACGTCACGCTGCGGACCGCTTCGGTCGTCGCCGGTCCGCGCGCCGCGGCGCGCATTGGTCCATTCGTCGAATTCGTGCAGCTGACGTCCGGGTGGGGGCAGTTCCGCAGCACGGTCTTCGACGAGACGACCTCCGACAATCATCTGTTGCTGCAACCCGGCGGAGGCCTGGACGTTCCGTTCAAGAGCCGGTTCGCCGCACGGTTCCAGGTCGATCGCCGGATGATCCTCGGCGGAGAGCTCGACGCGCAGGATCGACATCAGCTACGCCTCGCCGTATGCCTCGTCGTGCTCTCGCGGCCGTGAGCTAGAAGTATCTCCGGCTCAAACGATCGGAAACCTTGATGGCGTAGCGCGCCGCCAGGGCTTTCAGCCCGCTCTTCTGCGGCCTTTCGACCAGG
>DASQHH010000703.1:0-2369 GCA_035632195.1 Vicinamibacterales bacterium | reverse complement strand
GCCGCGGAACCCGCCCGTACGCGGCCTTCAGATCGAGCGCCAGCGCCCGCGTCGAGAAACTCTCGATCGCCGATTCGACGTCAACCGCGGAATCGTCCGCGCCGGCGAGAAAGAACCCTTCGATCGATCCATCGCGATCGATCATCTGCCTGACCATCCACAGCAGCGCGACGAGATCGCTGCCGCCGGTCCAGCGGTGGACGATGTCTGCGAACGCGGGGCCGTCGCGGCGGCAGTCGAACCGCCGGACGTAGTCGGCGGGACGCGGCCCGATGGCCGCCATCATCCGTTCGATCGACTGGAGAACGCTCGACACGCGGCCAAAAGCAAGCGACGCAGCGACGAGCCCGACCACTTCGCGATCGTCCGCGCGGTCGTATCGCCGGACGATCTGAATCGGATCGGCGGCCGAGTCCGGGTAGTTGAAGTCTTCGTACAGCCGGTCGAGCGCCGGTTTCAGGTCGGAAATCCGCAATGGCAATGAGTATGATTCTTCCATGCGCCGGCTGGCGATCAAAACACTCGTCCTGCTCGTTCTCCTGATCATCGTCGTCGCAGTCGGCGTGTATGCGTACGCGCGCCAGTCGCTGCCGGTCTTGAATGGCACTGTGTCCGTCGCCGGCCCGTCGGCGCCAATCGAGATCGTCCGGGACGCCGACGCCATCCCCCACATCTTCGCGAAGACGAAGAACGACGTCCTGTTCGGGCTGGGATACGTGCACGCCCAGGACCGACTCTGGCAGATGGAGTTTCAGCGGCGCATCGGCCACGGGCGCCTGTCCGAGATCTTCGGCATCCCGACGATTCAGCAGGACCGCTTCCTCCGAACGGTGGGTTTCGGCCGTGCCGCGCGCGAGGCGTGGAACCGCACGCCCGATTGGGCGAAGGCGCAGGTCAACGCGTACTGCGCCGGCGTGAACGCTTTCATCGCGTCACATCACGGCCGCGCGCTGCCGCCGGAGTTCTCGCTGCTCCGCTTCGAGCCCGAGCCGTGGACGGGCCCCGACGTCATCGTCTGGGTGAAGATGATGGCGTGGGATTTGAGCGCGAATTATTCGTTCGAGCTCCTTCGAGAGGACCTCTCGCGTACCGTCGGCCCTGAAAGGATGGCGCAGCTGATGCCGCCGTACGCGCGTGACGGCCTCAGCATCCTCGATCGCAGCGCGGCGGACACCGGACAGGTTCAAGGTACAAGGTCCTCAGTTCAGGCCTCCAGGGGTCGGGTTCCAGGTTCCCGCATCAGCGCTCTCGCTTCGGTCCGTGCGGCGCTGTCGATTGGCAATCCGGATGTCGCCGAGTTCCTGCGCGCGAGCACGATCGATGGCCTCGGTTCCAACAACTGGGTGGTCGACGGCACGCTGACGGCGAGCGGCAAGCCGCTGCTGGCGAACGATCCGCACCTCGGGACGCGCCTTCCATCGACGTGGTACCTGGCGCACCTGTCGACGCCCGACCTCGATCTCATTGGCGCCACGCTGCCCGGGACGCCTGCCGTCGCCCTCGGACGCAATCGCTTCATCGCGTGGGGCGCCACCAACGTCGCCGCTGACGTCGAAGACCTGTACGTCGAGAAGATCGACGCGTCCGGCAGGATGGTCGAGTTCGGGGGCCGCGCCGAGCCAATCCGGATCGTGGCCGAGGACATCCTCGTCAAAGGCGCGGCGCCCACGCACGTCGAAGTCCACCTGACGGCGCACGGGCCGATCATTTCCGACGCGGTCAACGCCATCAACGCGGACGATGCGGATCGCAAACATCGGCCGCGTCCCCAGCCGCTGCCGCCGCTTGCGTTCCGTTGGACGGCGCTCGACCCGGACGATTCGACGCTGACCGCCTTCCTGAAGCTCAACGAGGCGCGCAACTGGAAGGACTTCACGCGTGCGCTGCGCGATTTCGTCGTGCCCTCACAGAACTTCGTCTACGCCGACGTCGACGGCCACATCGGCTATTACGCGCCCGGGCACATCCCGATCCGGGCAGGCGGCGACGGTTCGCAGCCGGCAGACGGATCGTCCGGCGCTGCCGAATGGACCGGCTGGGTGCCGTTCGACGACCTGCCGCATCTCTTCGATCCGCCGGACCACTTCATCGTCACCGCGAACCATCGTCCGGCGCCGGCGGACTACCGGTACAACCTCGGGCTCGAATGGGTCGAGCCGTACCGGGCACAACGAATCACCGATCTGCTGACGCACTCGGCCCCGGGATCCCGATTCACGCCAGACGACTTCGCCCGCATTCAGGCCGACACGTACTCGCTCCACGCGAAGACGCTCGTGCCGCTGCTGCTGCAGCACGCCCGGCCCGAGTCCGAAGCGGACAGGCGCGCCGTCGAGATGCTCAAGGGGTGGACGTTCAACGCGAGCGCG
>DASQHH010000702.1:0-1904 GCA_035632195.1 Vicinamibacterales bacterium | reverse complement strand
GGGCGCGGCCGATTTGAAGATCGAGGTCCTCGAAGATCACCAGCGGACGCGGCCGACGCCGTTCACCGGCGGATTCTCGAACGGCGGCGCGCAGGCGGTGGATCCGAGCAACCCGCGCGACACCTTCGCCATCGATGCGCGACTGCTGCTGCTGGGCCAGGAGATCGGCTACGCGCTCAACGAGTCGGCGATGGCGGGCGGGACCTACGGCTGGGGTCCGTCGGGCAGCGGCACGATCGTGTACGTGGATTCATCGGGGCGCGTCACGTTGTTCGACCGCCAACGCCATCGCAAGGCCATTACGACGGCGAAGGGCGCGATCCTGCCGGCCTGGTCGGCCGATGGCGCCCGCATCGCCTACGTGCAGAAGATCGGCCGCGATCGCTACCGCTTGATGCAGGTCGAGCTGCGCTGAATCAGCGCGCGGAAGCGCGATGCGGCGAGCGGAGCCCTCACAATCAAGCCCGCTCGCGCGGGCGAGCGTACCAGTCGATGCGCCGCGTCAGCGCCATCACGCCTGCAAGCGCGAGGAACAGTCCGATCGACCCGATGAGGAGCGCGTTGTCTTCGTTCGTCAGCAGGACGTACAGATAGCCGTAGAGCGACGCGACGCCAGATCCGACGAAGGCGGCGCGTCCGGTTGACCTGAGAATGGCGACGCTGTACGCCGTCACGAGGCCGAACACCGCCGCCGCCGCAATCGCGTACGCGGCCGCGAAGCCGAGATGCTCGGCGAGCGACAGCTCCAGCAGATAGAAAACGCACAGCGCGGCGCCGAGCAGCAGATACTGGATCGGATGAATCCGAGCGCCGGAGAGCACCTCGATCAGCCAGACACTCGCGAAAGTGAGAAGGATGAAGAGCGCGGCGTACTTCACGCTGCGGTCGGCCATGCGGTAGTAGTCGACGGGATCGATCAGCTCAACGCCGAACGCCGACTTCAGGATCGTGTCGCGCATGTTCGGCGACGTCCACGCCTGCGGGTAGTTGCGGCCGATGTAAGGGATGGTCCATTTCGCGGTGAATCCGGAGGGCGACACGGTGCGATCGGACGGAAGCCACGCGCCCTGGAAGTTCGGGTTCGGGGAGTTCGATGTGATCTCGACCTCTGTCTGGCGCGCGAACGGCACCATCGAAAGCGCCACGCTGCCGTTGATCGTCATCGGAAAGCTGAACGCGTAGCGGCCGGTCGCTTCGTCGACGGCTACGTTCGCGCGGACGCCGGTCTGCGCGTCGGTGAAGTGTCCGACGCCGGGCTCGAACGGAGCCGGTCGGCCGTTCCAGATCACGGCGGTCAACTGTTGCACGGCGCGCACGTCCGACAGGCCGACGACGAGTGACGCGCGGTCCCAGGCGGCGTCGGCGGGTGTGACGCCGACGTCCGTCGTCGTCAGACGATCGAACTCGCCCTCGACGTCCATGCGCAGGCGGTAGACGGGGATGGAAAAGATGCCGCGGCTGCGGGACTCGGCGTCGATGGTGCCGCGGGCGTGCAGCCGCGCCGGCAGAAACACGGCGAAGCGAGACTCCGTTCGAGGGATGTGGAGGCCGTTCGGCGATATTTCCACGGTCCGCGCGGTGAAGGGGAGAACGAGCGCCGGCCCGAGGATCGTCTGGCTGTTGCCCCATTTCGACGAGACGTCGGCGATGGCCGAGTCGCGGCGCGCCTGACGCTCGCTGACGAGGCTGCCGATCATGGCGACCGGAATCTGCAGCAGCAGCACCAGGATGCCGAGGCCGATCAGTCGCAGCAGCCTCGATTCGCGCAGCGCGCTGACGACGGGGGATACGAGGATGGGCGGCCGCATGGGGCGCTCCATGACAAGCGCTTAAGTTATAAAGCAATAGCCGTCAAGGACCCGAACGCGGGTCGGGAATCTCTCAGCGACCGGTGCCGAACGGAT
>DASQHH010000701.1:0-1862 GCA_035632195.1 Vicinamibacterales bacterium | reverse complement strand
ACCGTGTCGAGCTCGATCAGCTGTGCGGTGACGTATCGCTGGAGCGCGCCGACGGGGACGCTGGCCCAGCCGGCCGAACGGCAGACGCTGTGGACGGCGCCCAATCAGGAGGGGAGCGTGCCGGTGACGGTCACCGTGACGTGCCCGAGCGACAACAAGACGGCGACCGACACGGTGAACATCCGGGTGACGGCGCCGCCGGTCAAGCAGTACACGTTCGAAGACGTGCACTTCGATTTCGACCGCTACACGCTGCGGCCGGAGGCGACGCGGGTGCTCGACGAGGCGATCGCGGCGATGCGCGAGACGCCGACGCTGCGGCTGACGATTGAAGGGCACACGTGCAACATCGGCACGGCGGAATACAACCTCGCGCTGGGCGACCGGCGGGCGAACGCGGTGAAGGATTACCTCATCAGCCGCGGCGTGAGCGCCGACCGGCTCCAGACGATCAGCTACGGCGAGGAGCGGCCCAAGTACGACAACTCGCGTGAAGAAACGCGACGGCTCAACCGCCGCGCGGCACTGGTGGTGAGATTGCAGTAGGGACCGCCGCGAAGTAGGGCCCTCGCGAGCGGCCCTACTTGTCAGTACGCTTTCGCAAACCAGGCTTCCGCGTGCGCGGGATTGTCACAGCGCACGCATTTGCCCGACGTGCTCGAACTTCCAAGCGGCATGTTCCGGATCGTGGCCTGCGTGTCGGCTTTGATCTGCGCTTCACACTCGGCTGCCCCGCACCAGGACGCGATCACGAATCCCGGACGTCCGTCCAGCACCTGCTTGAACTCGCCGTACGTCGACGCGCGGTGCGTGTGTTCTTCGCGGAACGTGACGGCGCGCTCGAACAGGCCCCGCTGAATTTCGTCCAGCAGAGCCCTGATCCGATTCGCCAGGCCGTCCATCGGCAGGCTCTGTTTTTCCCGCGTGTCGCGCCGCGCGACCATTACGGCCGACTTCTCGATGTCCTTGGGACCGATCTCGACCCGGACGGGCACACCGCGCATCTCCCATTCCGAGAACTTCCAGCCCGGACGCTCGTCCCGCTCGTCCAGCGTCACACGGACGCCGACCGATCGCAGCTGATTCTGGATCGTCTGCGCCGTCGGCAGCACCGTCTCGCGCCAGTTGTCGCGGCCGATCGGCACGATGACGACTTGATACGGCGCGATGGCCGGCGGCAGCAGCAGACCGCTGTCATCGCCGTGCACCATGATGACACCGCCGACGAGCCTCGTCGTCACGCCCCATGACGTGCCCCAGACGTACTGCACGCTCTTGTCGCGGGCCTGGAACTTGATATCGAAGGCTTTCGCGAAGTTCTGCCCGAGGTTGTGCGACGTGCCCGCCTGGAGCGCGCGGCCGTCGCCCATCAGGGCCTCGACGGAGTACGTCCGCAGCGCACCGGCGAACTTCTCGCTTTCCGTCTTGCGGCCTTTGACCACCGGGATCGCCAGTATGTTTTCGCAGACGTCTGCGTACAGATTCAGGATCTTCAGCGTCTCGTCTTCCGCCTCCTGCTCCGTCTCGTGGGCCGTATGCCCTTCCTGCCACAGGAACTCCGTCGTCCGCAGGAAGGGATACGTCTTCTTCTCCCAGCGAACCACGTTGGCCCACTGGTTGATCAGGATGGGCAGGTCGCGCCACGACTGAACCCAGTTCGCGTACATCGTGCCGATGATGGCCTCGGAGGTCGGACGGACGACGAGCTTCTCCTCGAGCTCTTCTCCGCCGGCGTGCGTCACGTAGGCGACCTGCGGCGCGAAGCCTTCGACGTGCTCGGCCTCCTTCGTGAGAAGGCTGTTCGGAATGAATAGCGGGAAATACGCGTTGACGTGCCCGGTCGCCTTGATGCGCGAATCGAG
>DASQHH010000700.1:0-2149 GCA_035632195.1 Vicinamibacterales bacterium | reverse complement strand
AGTTCGCCGTCGACATCGGATCCGGCCGCGAGGAGCAGCCCGCCGCCCCCGCGGACGTACTGCGCAAGCAGATCGCGGCCGTGACGCTCGAGGCCGCGGGTCGACAGCAGCAGCACCGCGGCGTACGACGCCAGATCGTTCTCTGTCATCGCGGTCAGTTTCGGTCCGCTCAGTCCCACGACCTGATACGCCGGTCCCGCCCCCGCTGCCTCGACGCCGAGCGCCTGCTGGACGTAGAAGGCTTCGCGTGCGATGTCGCCCGTGGCCGTCACGACGGCCACGGACGTCCGATTGCTGCCCCCGACGACGGCGTAGCGGACGTTGTCGGCCTGGATGCCGTCGGGATCGTCGACGGCGACGGACAACGACCCTGCCCCGGGAGCGCCGTCGAACACGACCTCGGCGGACTCGTTGGGTCCAACGGGCGCTTTCTGGACCACCGGCGCCCTTCCATCTGCGACCAGACGGACACGCGCCTCGCGCGCGGGCCCCGTATTTCGAATCGTCGCCACCACCCGGTCACTCATCGGACGGACACCGACAACCGCGAGATTCGCGGGCAGCAGGCCGACGTCGGCGATCTCGATCCGCGCAGCTTCGGGCACTGCCGCGCGGTCGCCGGAGTCCCAGCCAGTCTCCTGGAGGTCCGTGACCACGACGATCGTGCCGCCGCCATCGCGGCCGGCGGGAAGCAGCTGCGCCGCCGCCGCGAGCGCCGGACGGTAGCGCGTGGCGCCGAAGCCCACGGCCGCCTCGTCGATCGCGGAAATCGCGAGCGCGCGATCCAGCGTCGGCCGCGCGGTCAGGTCGGCTTCATCCGCGAACGTCACGACGCCGACGCGTTCGCCGGGACGCGCGCGGTCGACCGCTTGCCGGGCCAGCTGCTTCGCCCGCTCGAAGCGGCCGGGCGCGCCGAGGCTGTACGACGTATCGAGCGCAACGATGGTCACGCCGCCGGCGCCGGCGGCGCTGCCCGACTTGAGAAACGGCCGCGCGAACGCCAGCGCCAGGAGGACGAGCGCCGCGACGCGCAGCGCGAGCAGCAGCAGCTCGCGGAGCCGATGCCGCTGCGTGTGTTCGACAGGCGCGTGTTTCAGCAGCTTCACCGCGGCGAACTTCACGCGCGGCTCGGGCTGGCGCTTGAGCAGGTGCAGGACGATCGGCACCGCCGCGAGCGCCGCGCCGACCAGGAACAACGGAGAGAGAAAAGCCATCGGCTACAGCGCCCGTGCCCGCGTGGACAGGTACGAGAGCAGCGCCAGCTCCAACGGATGCTTCGTGCTGATCAGCTGATAGTCGATGCCGTTGGCGCCGAGTTCGCGCCGGTAGCGCTCGATCAGTCCGCCGATCGCCTTCAGATACTCGGCGCGCACCGCGCCTGGAACAGCCATCACCTCTTCGGCCGTTTCGAGATCCTCGAATCGCGTCGCGACCTCGAACGGGAATTCGATCTCGTCGGCATCGAGGACGTGGAACACGATCACGTCGATGCCGCGGAACTGGAAGTGGCGCAGGCCGCGGATGACCTGTTCGGGATCGTCGAGGAGATCGGAAATCAGCACGACCATGCCCCGCTTGGTCAGCGAATCGGCCAGCTGGTGGAGCGGCTTGGACACGTTGGTTTCGTGCGCGGTCTTCAGGCGATCGAGCGTCACGAGCAGTGCGCGCAGGTGCCCGGCGCGGGAGCTCGCAGGCAGCATCGCGACGATCTCCTCGTCGAACGCGGTCAGACCCACGGCGTCCCGCTGCCGGTTCATCAGGTACGCCAGCGAGGCCGCGAGACAGGCGCCGTACTCGAACTTCGTCATCGCGTGGTGTGACCCGTAGCCCATCGATCCGCTGACGTCCAGCATCAGATGGCAGTCGAGGTTCGTCTCCTCCTCGAACTTCTTCACGTAGTAGCGATCGCTGCGGGCGTAGACTTTCCAGTCGATCGTGGAGAGATCGTCGCCGGGGATGTACTGCCGGTACTCGGCGAACTCGACGCTGAAACCCTTGAAGGGGCTGCGGTGGAGCCCCGACAGAAAGCCCTCGACGATCGTGCGGGCCTTGAGCTCGAGCGTGCCGAGGCGCGCGACCACCGCCGGATCGAGGAACGGCCGGTCGTGCGCGGCCCAGGGCACGGCTTACATCCCGCTCTTGGGAACCG